>PBRZ01000062.1 GCA_002726085.1 Acidobacteriota bacterium | reverse complement strand
GTGACAACCAGCACAGTTGCGGCGGCCAAGAAATAGACGGACTGCCCGGCAAGGAACCAGGTGGGCAGCATCTCCGATAACCAAGGCGCCACCAGACAAACGACCAGCAGCAGTGCACCCCGAACCCTGAGGAGCAGGACATAGACGGCCGCCAGACTCAGTGCAAAGGCAATGAGGACCAGGTCGACGAGCGCACCCAGCACCAGCCAGCCAGGTCCCGGCGCCGTCCCGAGCGCCGCGCGACTGCGCCCCTGATCAACCCCAGTCAACAAATGCAACTCTGGGCCTGGGACGAATCGAATGTCGTCGCCGACGCGGGCACCGCTGTCGAACTGATAGGAAAGAACGAATCGATGCACGCCGGCCGAGACGGGGATGGTCAGCGTCTCGAGATCGGCGTACTGCCGCGGAAGCTGCACGGTGCGCCCGTCGAGTTGCAGGAGCGCCTCGCCCAGATACATGAGCTGAATCGTGTCATCGGGATCAGTCTCGAACTCACCGTGCCACGTCACGCCGAACGGCAAACGATCGCGCGAGGGCTCGCCCCGCTGGTAGTAGTTGAACCGGATCGAGTTCATGAAGGAAAGATTCCAGTCAGATGGACCGAAATCGATTGTGTGATCGACCCGCGTCGCCCCAAACCGGTGCCATGGATTGGTGTACGACTTCTCGCAAATGCTCGAGACAGGGGCCTCGTCTAGAGGGTGGTAACAGGCGGGAAAACCCTGGCGAGTTTCAGAGAAGAAGAGCAGGCCTTTTAGGCCGAGGGCGAGCAACACGGCAACTCCCAGCAGCGGGAGTGCCGGTGTCGACAACCGACTCAGGAATCGATACCAGAGGCGTCGCAAACTAGTCCAGACCAGGAAGGGGAGAATGAGAAGGAAGAGGCCGAACTCAGGCCCGGTATTCAGCGGCAGGCCGTTGAAGGCGTGGTAGCCCCCGGACGGGGCAAGGAGGAGGATGCCGCCGAGGACCAAGAGCGCAAGAGGAAACTTCACGGCGCAAACCCTGACACGGGCTCAAGTGCCACGCAAGGGCAATCGGGTGGTCCCAGGGCGGTCGACCTCAGAGCCAACTGCCCCTTTCGCGCCACTCGACGCGCGCCAGTGACGCCTATGGCCTGTCATATAATTTGATCCGACACTCCAAGGGAGCTCAGAACCGCTGCCCGTTCATCCCCGATGCCTCTCACCCCGACGGCCCGCCGGAAGATCCTGCAGTGGACAATCCTCGGAGGAATCGCCACGAGCGGGATGGGGATGGTGGCAGCTGCGGCCGAGTGGTATTTTCGACGAACCGTTCCTATCGACTGGACTCAAGAGCACCGGGTGCCACATCCCATCCTTGGGTGGAGTCTCGAGGCGGGCGCCAGCTATACGACCTACGTCCCCGAGCCGATCCGCGTGGTCTACAACTCCGATGGGTGGCGTGACCACGAGCGCCCGGAGCGACCAGGCCAGACGCCCCGAATCGCGGTCCTCGGCGACTCCTTTGTCGAGGCGTACTCCGTCGATCTCGAGGACGCGTTCACGAGCAGGCTCGAAGCGCTAGCCGGCGAGTCTGGACGCGAGGTCGAGGTCCTGAACCTCGGGGTGGGCGGGTACGGCACGCTGCAGGAATACCTGGTGTTCACCGAGGTTGCGCGCCGGTACCAGCCGAGTCTCGTCCTGCTGGGCTTCCACCTCGGCAACGATGTCAGGAACAACGACATCGCCCTGGAGTCGATCGTCAATACGGGTCGGGCCAAAGTGACGAGCCGACCGTTCCTCACTCCCAACACAGATGGCGACTGGAGCATTACGCAGGTCGACTTTGAAGAGGCTCAGCGCCAATACGACGCGGAACGATCGCGGCGCGAGCAGTGGCCCCTGCGAGATGCTCGGAAGTCGGTTCTGCTGCGGCTTGTAAGCAGAGCGACACGCCGTGTCCCCAGCGCCATCTCATCATCAACCGCGGTCGCTGACCGAGACTCCGAAATTGACCGTGGAGATCTGTCACAGCACGGCGTCCACTTTTGCGAAGAACCCCCGGAGATCGCCGCCGCCTGGGCCCTCACGGCACGTATCCTCAGGCGGTTGCGCGACGACGTCCACGCGGCTGGGGCGGCACTTGGCGTGTTTACTGTGCCCGCTGTCGAAGAGGTGAATCGCGCCGCGATGCAATCGGCGATGGCACGAGCGTCAGACGCGGAACTGATTTGCCTGCAGGGCGCGCCCGGATACGAACGCCTGGCCGACATCCTGGAGGAGTTGGAGATCTTCGAGGTCGACCTCTTGCCGGACTTCAGGGCAGCGTCACAAGAGCGAGGCGTCGAGCTTTTTCGGCGGGAGGGGCATTGGGGCCCTGCCGGCCATGCGCTCGCAGCGGAGCGGGTGTTGGACGCGATCACCGAGGGGCGCCTGGTCGCAGCCGTGAAGGACACTCCGCTAAGGCCCGGGATCGACGAAACTCTCACTCGCGAGATACGGCGGGACGGGCCAGCGTTCTAGCACCTGAATACGACCCCAAGTCAGGTCCACCCGCCACTCATGAACGAACATCGCTCCTGNGGCTGCTGCGGCGAAGTGGCGCAGCTTGCNCCACTCTTCACGAAGANTGGCTACGAGATCGTACGCTGCGGCGTCTGCGGGCTNCAATTCGTCANCANTCTCCCCNCANCNGCNGANTTNCNNNCNATCTACGGCNANGAGTTCTTNCATGTNGGCNGGAAGTTCTCGGGACACACNGCCNGCGCAGGNCTNNTCAACNCNCGGCNACGNGTCGAGGCGGTCCGGCGGCTGCCNGCCGTCGGNCGCNGTCNGTGGCTCGATGTGGGATGNGCNACNGGCGATTTTCTCGCCTGNGCGGCNTCGGTCGTCGANAAGGCTTCGGGNATNGAGNTNTCGGCGTTCGCGGCGGAGAAGGCGCGCGCNCGCGGACTNGACGTAACNAANGGCGATTTNCTGCANGCNGACGTGCCNNCNGNGGTGTTCGACGTCATTTCGATGTGGGACTACGTCGAGCACGTGACCAACCCTTCAGCAAACTTCAAGAAGGCGTTTGCCGTCCTGAAGCCGGGCGGGTATCTGGCGATCAGCACGGGCGATGTCGAGAGTCTGCTCGCGCGCCTGACGGGACGATTCTGGCATCTCATGATTCCGCCGCGCCATCTGTACTTCTTCTCACCTGTCACGATTCGTCGGCTGCTGACGAGCGCCGGCTTCGAGCTGGTCCAGATCGGCCGTCCCGGCAAACGGGTTCCGCTCGACTTCGCTGCGTGGAAGCTGGCGACGATGACTGTCCCCGGCCTTTCGCCGGCGGTCGTCCGGACATGCGAGCGACTCGGGCTCGGTCGCGTCGCGCCACCCGTCAATCTCCTCGACATCATGACCGTGTTTGCCCGTAAGCCGGCATGGGCGCGAGTCTCCGGCTCGACGCAAGGTCACCTTGGAGCTAAGATCCCGGCCGAACTGACGCAGCGGCCAGTCGGTTGACGTGGTCGACGAGTGGCTGTGCTGGTTCTTCGATGCTGCGGTGAGGCCACAGCCGGCACACCCAGCTACCGTGAATCCCTGAGGGCTGTCACGACGACGCCGAGCGATGACGCGACGATCAGCGATTCTCTTCGGCGGCTACCTCGTCATCGGGCTCGGACTGACCTGGGCCACCGCGACGCTCACGCAACGCCTCGGGCCTGCACCAGGCATCCAACGGACCNTCCTCCAGGGGCCAGGGTTTGACGGCACCGANCTGATGCCGCCCACGGTTGCCGAAGCCATCAGCCTAGCCTTCCTCGACGCGGATCCGACGCTGCCGCGCCGCTTCATCAGCGTGCGCTGGTCGGGCGTCTGGAACGCCGGCGCCGGTGGCGCGTTCGACATCTACGCGGGTAGCGACGATCGGGTCGTCGTGACAGTCGACGGCCGATTGGTGTCCGAGCGCAGCCCTGCCGTCGGGATGCACACCGTCGCGGCCCCCATACGGCTCTCTGGTGGTTTGCACGATCTCGAGGTGCTGTACGAGCAACACGGAGGAGGCTACAGCCTGAATCTGCAGTGGGCACCGGAAGGGGGAACGCCGCGACCCTTCAGCGCCAGCCACCTCTTTCCCGCGCGTCCGGATGCAACGACGATGGCGCGGATTCAGCAGTTCGCCACGCTGGATCGGATCGTGGTCGCCTATTGGCTCATTCCCCCCTTGCTTCTGCTTGCCGTCGTCGGAGCGCCGGNTCTGGTCCGGTCCGCAGTAGCTGGATGGCAACTGAGTCGCATTGTCGTGCTCAGCTACCCGACCTGGGCGCTGTTGGCGGGGATCGTGATGGCCGCGATCGCGGTGCGACTGGGGTATCTGTTCGTCGCCACTGCCTCGCCAGGTTTCGTCTGGATCGATCCGGATCGTTACATGGTTCAGGCGCGGCTGCTCACCAACGGTGGCCAGGACTGGCGCTGGAGCATCGACGCGTTCCGCTATTTCGAGTTCTTCAAGGCGCCGCTCTACCCCGTCTTCTTGGCGATATTTACTTTCCTACCGGAGGGCCAGGCCCAATGGTGGGCAGCCTCGTCGCAGTCCGTGCTCGCCACCGTGGCGGTGTTTGCCGTGTTCGTCATGACCCAGCGGTTGCACTCCANGCGTGCGGCGCTGATCGCTGCGGCCGCCACCGCGCTGTATTTCAGGAACGTCGTGATACAGCCGATGTTCATGCAGGAACGGATCTATCTGCCGCTGCTGGTGACCGCGCTGGCCGTCTTGTCGCTGGCCGTGACGGGTCGGGGCCGCCCACGCCAGTTTGGGTTGGCCGGCGCGTTGCTGGGCCTGGCGGCGCTGGCGCGCTCGATGCCAGTCTATTTCGTCGGTCCCGCGGCGCTGGCATGGTGGGTCATGAAGCGTGACCGCCGTGCAGCGGTACAGGCGGGAGCCCTCTTGGTCGGCTTCGGTGTAACAACGCTGCCCTACTGTCTGTGGCTGTCTGTGGAGGCCGGACAGTTCATCCTCATCGAGAACATTGGGGTGTTTCCCTTCGTCCGGGGCGACCCGGCGTTACGAGACTTCATGAGTGGACCGACGCCAACGACGATCGAGCTCGCTCGCCTCCTGTGGTACCGGTTCTTCTCAGCGCCGATTGACTTCCTTCAAGAGAAGGCCAACTTGGTTGGTCTGGCGTTCCGCGTAAGTACAGGACGATGGCTCGAATCGACCGCTTCGCTCTCAACCGCCGTCATTGCCTCGTCGGCCAAGATGACTGGCCATGTGTTCGGCGACCTGCTCTTCCTGTCGGCCGCAGTGCTCGCGCCATTCGGCATGGTGGTAGCTCGCCACAGGCGGCTCGCTGTGCTGCTGGGACTCTGGANCGCCATTCATCTCGGCATGACTGCTCTTGCCACATACGCAGGTCCCAGATTTCGTGAACCGATCGAGGCGCCGCTCTTCGCGTTGTCGGCGTGCGTGCTGGCAGGCCATCGGCGCATGAATTGACCGGGGTGGCTCACCGGCAGCGCGGTGGCAGCCGTTGCGGTGGCGACGTTCGCGGTGCCGTCGTTCGTCACGTCGGTCGCCGGGCGTGCCGATTACGGCGTTCGCCCCTGGACAACGACGGCCACGGGGAGAGCGACGACGACCGTGGGTGGCGCCGGCTTCAACGTGAGGCCGAGTGATGGATGGGTGGAGTTCGAAATCGCGGGGCTCGCGCAGCTCGGGGCCGATGTGGTCGAGGTGGCCGTCGACGGCACAGCCGTCGATACCGTGGAAGTGGGTGCGGCCGACCACCGGCTTCGCTACCCAACGGCTACCGAGCGCTTTGCCTACGTGGAACTCCGACCGCCGGAGGCAGCGACACTCACTGTCAATCTCTTCGACCACCCAGCTGGAGTCGGACGATGAGCCAGCCTCCAGGCGATGTACTCGTCACCTGCCGTCCAAACTTCGATCTCCGGCATTCGGGTGTGCTCGTTTGCCGCGGACTTCGTCTATCCCGAATATCATCCCAACGACCATGAGCCCTGAACCAAGTGTGCTCGGATTGTCGTTGTGGCTGGTCGGAACCATTGGTCACTTCGGGCTGACCGCCCACTGGGTCCGCCGATTTGATCTCGCCGGGTCGTCACACGATGAGTCTTGGTTCGTCACGATGCTCGCGGCGACGGGCACACTGTCGCTCGTCCTGCATGGCGTGGCCTCGTCGGTGGGCCTGGGCCTGGCCTCGGTACTCGCGCCACTGGCGGCCGGGCATGGCCTACTGGCCATCGTGGCCAGACGCCGACAAGCTCCAACCAGAGAAACTCATCAAACCTCGACACTGACGCCAGAGTGGCTGACACAGCTGCTCGAAGGTGCGGCGACGATCGCGCTGTCGGCCATGGTTGTGGCCTGGCTGGTGATGGGCTCCGAGACGATGGCCGTTCGCGGCACAGACGCGGCGCACTACCATGTACCGGTCGCCGTCAACTTGGCACTGGGCGCTAGCCCGCTGGACCTGCCGACCACGCAGCACCTCTACCCGATGGGCGCGAGTACGCTCGCCGCCTGGTTTCTCCTGCCGGTGGGGGATCCGCTACTCGTGGACCTCGTCACACTCGTGCCGTTTCTTCTGACCGTGGCCTCACTCGGCTGGATGTTTCGCCTCGTCACCGGCGAGTCTGGGTTGGCCTGGTGCACCTGGCTGACGCTCGCAGTGTTTTCGACACCGCTGTTCCACGAGACCAGTCTGATGTCGGCCGACCTACTCTTTGGCGCGACCTTCGTGGCACTGACCGCACAACTGCTGTCCATGACCCTTGGCGCCCGTCGCTCCCTCGTCGACATCCTGCTGATCGGCCTTGGGACCGGGCTGCTCATTGGCTCCAAGACGACGGGACTGCCGGCGGCGGCGCTTCTACTGGGCCTTGCTGCCGCCGCCTTCCTGTTTCTCCACTGGCGGCATCTCGGACAACTCTCGGTCCGCCTCGTCTGGGCGTGGACTGCGGCGGGCCTGCTGGCAGTCGGGGCAGGCGGCGTCTGGCTGATTCGCAACTGGTGGCTGTTCGGTTCGCCGGTGACACCCACGGGCCTCAGTCTGTTTGGGATCGAGATCTTTCGCGGAATCCCGCTCGAACCGTCGACCAATCTGTCGGTTCTTGGCGACCTCGAGGCCAACCCCGAATATGCGCTCGCCTCGCGGGTATCGACCTACATCACCGAACAGATGGGGCGCTGGTATCTGCTGCTATTCCTGGCATTGTTCCTCGTGCCGCTCGATGCACTGACACGCTGGTGGCAAGGGCGATCGGGCGGGCTGCCACGCGTGCTGCTACTCGTCGCGGTTCTTGGCACCGGCGTACCCATGATATGGCTCCTCATTGGCGCGCCCTGGACGAGCCTCGAGTGGACCCGCGGTGGGGCCTTGCGCTACGTACTTCCCTGGTTGCTGCTGCTGCCGCTCCTTGCGTGGATCGGACTGTTCCCAGCCGGTGTCCCGTGGTATCGGCGACCAGCCGTGGCGGCAACGCTCGGCGGGATCGTGGTCACGACGAGCCTCGTGATGACGCTGCAG
>PBRZ01000061.1 GCA_002726085.1 Acidobacteriota bacterium | reverse complement strand
GGCCCACCGCGGGAGACGTGTCGCTGGAGAGCGTACATACGCACGGAACTTGACAGGAGCGGGGCTCATAGGAGCCTTGCCGCGCAAGCCTGAGTGCCTGCGCCACAGAATCAACTCAATTGAGCTCTGGGGTCATGTGCTGCTTGTTACCGGCAGTGGGGGTGCAGCACGCCGGCGAGGTAGTCGCGGAGCGCCTCACGAGTGCTGCTGAAGGCGAGCTCGTCCCACGGAATCTCCGCCTCGCTGAACGTTCGTATCTCGAGACTCTCGTCGTCGTGCGCGAGGTCGCCCGCGGTCGCCGTTGCCGCGTAGACGATGATGATCGGAGGACGTCCCGCGTATGAGTAGATACTGACGAGCCCGTCGAGCCGAATCTCGAGCCCGGCCTCTTCGCGTGCCTCCCGAACGGCGGCCACGCTCACCATTTCGCCGCGGTCCACGTAACCGCCCGGGAAGACCCAGCGCCCGTACCCAGGGTTGATCGCGCGGCGAACGAGCACGATCCGATCGTCCTCCATCGCGATAATCGTGCCAACCGCCACCTTGGGGTCGAGATACAGCACGTACCGACAGCCCACGCAGACGAGTCGTTCCGGGTCGCCCGCCTTGAGCAGCCTCGACTCGAGCCTGTCGCCGCAGACCGGGCAGAAGCGGTAGGAGGCAGCATGGTCATGAGAAGGCATCGTGCCCGGGACGCTAACGTATAATTGCGGCTCATGTCCATTTTGAAGGTCGCTCGCATGGGGCACCCGGTGCTACGTGAGCGTGCACGTCCTCTGGAGCCGGATGAGATCGGCACGCCGCGCATTCAGCGGCTCATCGACGATATGTTCGAGACTATGCACGACAGCCAGGGCATCGGTCTGGCCGGTCCGCAGGTGCACGAGAAGATCAGGCTTTTCGTCGCCGGTGTGGAAGACGAAGAGGTCATGGTGCCGCCGGTGGTTATCATCAATCCCGAAATCACGCCGATTGGCTCAGATGTCGAGGAAGACTGGGAGGGCTGTCTGAGCGTCCCTGACATTCGGGGGAGGGTGCCGAGAGCCGTCGACGTCCGGATTCGTGCGCTCGACCGTCACGGCAGACCGGTCTCGATGGCGGCGAGCGGATTCCAGGCACGCGTCATCCAGCACGAGATCGACCACCTGGACGGTGTGCTGTTTTTCGATCGGATGACGTCGTTCGAAAGTTTGACCTTCCTCGAGGAGTACTCCCGCTACTGGGCGACACAGGAGAACGGTTAGTCGACTACGGACTGCCGCTGCCTGCTTTCGATGGCGCGCTCTGCACTCAGCCGCTCGAGTTCGACCATCGTGTGGTCGGCGAAGCTCATCGCGTCGGCGATCGCCCGATGGCCGGCCTGCTCGGCGATCAGACGGTGCATCTGCTGGCACACGCGGCGATACGCTGGATGACCCTGCGTCGCGGTCCGCAGTTCGATCACATGCATCGCCTCGCGCGCGTTCATCTGCATCCGGTAGCGGATTCGGTAGGCCATCGCCACGGCGTACTGGGCCACTGTCGAAGATTTCTCACTCAATGCGTCGTACAGTTCGCGGGTCCGGTCCATCACGCGCCGCCAGTCACTGGCCGCACCAACTTCCTCGATAGCTGCCGGTTCGGTGTAGCCGTGGCCGGCCGACAGCTCCTGCCATTCGATCGTCAGGAGCCGGTGACGCTGGAGGTCGCGAAACGCCCCGTAGTCCGACAGCAGGTCGAAGCAGTAGGCGGTTCGCTCGAAGGCGCGTCCAGGCCGATGGCGCCGGTTCGCGCGATCGCCGACATAGGCGCGGAGCACCGCGGCGCGGTCGTCGGTTCCCATCCGCCGTGCGATCTCCAGAAGCTGGTCGTCCGGCAAGCGAGAGGACTCGTAGAGCGCTGCCGCGACCACTTTCACCTCTCCGTCCGGGTCGAAGTCTGTCAGCGTCACCTCGGGGCGCCGCTCCGGCTGCAACTGGGCCAGGAGACGTCCAGCAACGTCGCCGGTCTCTCGTCGCGTGTCGGCGAGATACGCGCTCCACCGGACCCCGCGGTCTTCCCGGTCGACTCTGGTGAGAAATGCCGGAATCAGCTTCCGGAGCTCGACGAGCATCCGGTCGGCGCAGTCGCGGGCCTCGGCCAGAGGGTGCGCCCTCATCTGTAGCAACAGATGTTCGAACGCTTGACCCGAGCCGAAAATCCCGACGTTTGAACGTGTGGCGGCCGGCAGCAGACCGCGGAGCGTGTCGAGCGCCTTTGCCCGGATGGCCGCACGATACACGGTGTCCGAGTCTCCCTCCGTCTTCGGATACCGTTGCCGATAGTAGTCTTGGGTCGGGTCGAACCACCGCGCGTAGGACTCGAAGGCGTCATCGAGCGTCGAGACATAGCGCTCCCGCAGCGCGTTTCCGTCGATTTCGACCGGGACCAGATACTTCCACCGGCCACCGGGGCGGTCCGTGAATGGGACATAGCGTGTCGACTGCTCGAGATAGGCCATCAGCCGACCGCGCTCGAGAATCTTGGTCAGGACGTTCGAGACCCCTTCGCAGGCGATGTGCGCGCCTCCGAGCTGTGCCACCGAGTCGTCGCCGTAGGCGCCGAACACCCGTTCGTACAGTCGCTCCGCGCGCTCGAGCCCGACGCGGCCTAGCACCGCGCCGTTTGCCACCGTGTCCAGGAACTCGTCCAGAAACAGCCGTCTGACCGATTTCGCCGACCGCGAGTAGCGCGCAAACAGCGCACCCTTGACGACCTCGGGTAGGTTCGTCAACGCGAAGACCCGGTGGTCGAGGTTGGTGAAGTAAGGCGCGAGGGCGCGACGTTCATCAGGTGTGAACTGCTCGGCGGAGACGACATGATCGGGCACGCTTATAATTGTCGTCGGTTTCGCGGTTCCGTCAACGCCGCCGGTGACAACGACGACGACAATGACGGGCCCAGATCAAGTCTCTCTTTGGGGTCCTTCCCGTGGACATCACACTGGTACCCGGCTTCAATCCGGGGCCCTATACCGGGGCCGGCAACAACACCTACGTCATCTCTGGCGAGATGCCGACCCTGCTGGACGCGGCGACAGGGGAGGCCGCACATCTCACCGCACTCGCCGGGGTGCTCGGTTCTTCGTCTCTCGCCCAGGTGCTCGTTACCCACGCCCACCCCGACCATGTCGACGGCTGCGACCCGATCGCGGAGCGATGGCCGGATGCAGTGTTCCGGAAACTGCCCTGGCCGGAACAGGATCGGTTGCAGTCGGTCGAGTGTGTGCCTATCGCCGATGAAGACCGGGTCGCGGCCGGCGACGGCGTGCTGCGGGTGGTGCACACACCGGGTCATGCGCCCGACCATCTCTGCTTTCTAGAAGAGAACACCGGCACACTGTTCTCGGCGGACCTGGTGGTGGCGGGGAGCTCGGTAGTGATTCCCGCCTCTCGCGGTGGCAGCCTCGCGCAGTATCTCGCATCGCTGCGGCGTGTCCTTGCGCTCGGGCCAGCCCGGATGCTACCGGCGCACGGGCGGGCCATCGATGACCCGGCGGCGATACTCAATCAATATCTGGAGCATCGACAACTTCGAGAGGATCAGATCGTCGCCGCGTTGCGTGCCGGCGACCGGCTGCCGGACGCGATCGTCGATCGGCTCTACGAGGGCCTCGATCCGAGATTGAAGCGAATGGCCCTGGAGAGCGTCGTGGCGCATCTCATGAAACTCCGGGAAGAGGGACGCACCCGGTCCGACTCAGAACAGACCGAGTGGGAGTTGGCATGAGCGTGGCCGACATGGGCGGCTTTTTCGAGCGTCGGTTTCATCTCGCCGAGCACCGCACGACTCCGCGCACTGAGGTCCTGGCCGGCCTCACAACGTTTCTTACGCTCGCCTACATCCTGTTTGTGCAGCCGGCGCTGCTGAGTTCGGTCGGGCTCGACTTCGGCGCCGTCTTCGTCGCCACCTGCGTGGCGTCGGCGTTCGCCACGCTCCTGATGGCGGGTCTGGCCAACTATCCGATCGCTGTCGCGCCGGCGATGGGGCACAACTTCTATTTCACCTTCACGGTCGTCGTGGCAATGGAGGTGCCGTGGGAGGTGGCGCTGGGTGGGGTGGCGGTGGCCGGGCTCCTGTTCATCGCGACGGCCGGTTTCGGTCTGCGGGAGCGGCTGATCATCGCCATTCCCGCCTCGCTGAAGCACGCTATTGCGACCGGCATCGGTTTGCTCATCGCGATGATCGGGCTACAGTGGGCCGGGATCATCGTCGCGTCGCCCGGCACACTCGTCACCCTCGGCGACCTGCGGACCGCACCGGTTTTGGTGTCGCTGATGGGGCTGGTCGTCATGGCGGTGCTCTGGGCGCGCGGGGTGCGTGTTGCGATTTTGCTCGGCGTTCTGGTCTCGACCTTCGCCGCCTGGCTCGGTGGTCTGGTGCAGTATCAGGGGGTCGCTAGCCTGCCGCCGTCGCTGATGCCCACGTTGGGGCAGTTCGACATTCTGGGCGCACTCCGGCCTGATATGGTCGCGGTCATCTTCGTCTTTTTCTTTCTGGCTCTTTTCGACTCGGTCGGCACCCTCGTCGGTGTTGGTGAGCAGGCCGGACTGATGCGCAACGGGACGCTGCCACGGGCACGGGGTGCGCTGCTCGCCGACGCGGTCGGCACCGTGGTTGGCGCCGGTCTCGGCACCTCCACGGTTACCGCCTATATCGAGAGCGCGACCGGTGTGGCGGCCGGCGGACGCACCGGTCTCACCGCCGTCGTCATCGCCTTGCTGTTCCTGCTGTCGCTGTTTCTGTCGCCGCTCGTCAGCATGATCGGGGGCGGTTACGACGCGGGCGGCGGTGTCACGCTGTATCCGGTGGTCGCGCCCGCGCTGATTCTCGTTGGCACGATGATGGTTCGCGGCGTGCGCCAGATCGACTGGGACGACCCGACAGAGTCGCTGCCGTCTTTCCTGACGCTCATGGTGATGCCGCTCGCCGTCAGCGTCACCGACGGCATCGCCTTCGGGTTCATCGCCTACGCGCTGCTAAAGCTTGTCACGGGTCGCGGGCGTGAGGCCCACTGGCTCGTGTATCTCTTTGCGGTGTTGTTCCTGGTGAGATACGCGGTGCTTGTGTGAGTGCGCACCGAATTCAGAAGGCAGAAGGCAGGAGATGGTCGGTGGGTTGGCAAGTACCCCCNCCCGCGGTCTGAGCAATCGGTTCAGAGCTTCAGGCGCGTGTCGCCCACCTGTCACTCTGATGTGCAAGAATGGCGGTGGTGCATTCCGTGAGTGACAACCCGAAAGGCTACGCGAATCCCCAGCTGCTCATTACCACGGATGCNCTCACCGAGCGGGTCGCGGCCGGTTCTGANGCGCCCGTCCTGCTTGACCTCAGACCGGCGGAGGCGTTCGCGGCTGGGCACATCCCGGCCGCGGTCCACCTCGATCTGTTCGGGGTCAGTCTCATCGACACCGACCCGGCGCCGCTGTCGGCGTTTCTGTGGATGATCGGGCACCTGCTCGCCTCTCGAGGCGTCGATCCTCAGCGTACCGTCGTGGTGTACGACGAGCGGTCAGGCATGCGCGCCGCTCGCGCCTTCTGGTTTCTCGAGTACTTCGGGCATCCCGATGTGAGGCAGCTCGACGGCGGTTTTGGCGCCTGGGGGCGTGAGGGGCGCGAGGTGAGCCGTGACGCGTCGTCGCCCAAGAACAGCGGCTGGGCCGTCGGGAGTTCCGACGAGCGCCTGGCGACCTGGAGGACCCTGCGAGATTCCCTGGATGCCGGCGATGTTGCAGTTCTCGACACCCGGAGCGATGGTGAATATTGCGGCACGACCGTGCGCGCAAAGCGGGGCGGCGCCGTGCCCGGCGCGGTGCACATCGAATGGACACGCAATCTCGACGAGGACGGCGCGTTCAAACCGGCGGCTGAGCTGAAAGGAATGTACGAGAGCGCCGGGGTCACGCCAGACAGGGAAGTGATCAGCTACTGCCAGGGCGGCTACCGGGCCGCACACAGCTATCTGGCATTGCGGCTGCTCGGCTACCCCAGGGTCCGGAACTACATCGGGTCCTGGAAGGAATGGGGTGACCGGGACGACCTGCCGATAGAGACCCCGAACGAGCCGTAGCAGATGCACACCGTCATCGATTTCATTCACACCAGCCGCGATCGATACATCTCGGCGCTCACCGAGTATCTGGCCATCCCCAGCATCAGCGCGTTGCCAGACCATGTCGACGACGTCGCTCGGTGCGCCAGGTGGACCGCCGACGAGCTGGGCCGCGTCGGACTCGAAAATGTCCGGCTCATCGAGACGGGCGGAAACCCGGTTGTCTACGCCGACTGGCTCCACGCGCCGGGTGCTCCGACCATCCTGTTCTACGGCCACTACGACGTACAGCCGGTCGACCCGCTCGACCAGTGGACGTCGCCGCCCTTCGAGGCGACTGTGCGCGCAGGAGAGATCTACGCGCGTGGCGCCGTCGACGACAAAGGCCAAATCTTCATGCATTTCAAGGCGGTCGAGGCCTGTCTGAAGCAGACAGGCCGCCTGCCGGTCAACATGAAGCTGATCCTCGAGGGCGAGGAAGAGATTGGCAGCACCCACCTCGACGGCTTTGTCCGCGACCACCAGTCGGAGCTGGCGGCCAACGTAGTGATCATCTCGGACTCGCCGATGTTCGACCGGGGTGTGCCGTCTCTTTGCTACGGCCTGCGCGGGCTGTCCTATTTCCAGATCGATTTGCGCGGAACCACTAGCGACCTCCACTCCGGGTCGTTCGGGGGCGCGGTGGCTAACCCCGGTTTCGTCTTGGCTCAGGTCCTGGCCCAGATGAAGGACCGCGCCGGGCGGGTCAAGATTCCCGGCTTCTACGACGACGTGCGTCCGCTGCTCGACGAGGAGCGGGAGGCGTTCGCACGGCTCCCATTCAACGAGCAGCAGTATCGGACCGATCTGGGGGCGCCGAGGCTGTTTGGCGAGCGCGACTACACGACTCTCGAGCGGGTGTGGGCGCGGCCCACGTTCGAGGTCAACGGCCTGCTGTCCGGATTCACCGGCGACGGCGCCAAAACCGTAATTCCGGCGGTCGCCATGGCGAAGGTCAGCATGCGGCTAGTCCCCGACCAGGAACCGGACACCATCGCCGAGATCTTCGAGACCTACCTGCGAAAGGTCACGCCCAAGACGGTGACGTTGGATGTTACGCGACTACACGGGGGAAAGCCCTGGATGACCGAGCTCGACAACCCCTTCGTGCAGGCAGCGGGTCGGGCCATTGAGCGCGGATTCGGTCGCGCGCCGGTCTTCAACCGCGAGGGCGGGTCGATCCCCGTCGTGTCGACGTTCCAGGAGGTTTTGGGGCTGCCCACTCTACTTTTCGGGGTTGGACTGCCAGACGAGAACGCACACGCGCCGAACGAAAAACTCAACCTGGGAAACTTTCTCAATGGCATCATTGCCTCGACATTTCTGTACGAGGAGATCGGGAAGCTGACTGGCTGAAGCGACCTGTCATTCTTGACAGGCCTGACAGGGATTGAGAGATTGACCGGCATGAGGAGCCTGACAGGAAAGACAAGTCTGCTACCGTCTCATATTCATCAGGCGGGAGGGCGGATCGACGGCCGCTGCGCCATCGCGACGGTGCTGGTTGCGGTGCTGCTCGGCCCCGTGGCCTGTGCGCCGGACCCTGAGCAGTTGCGGGCCCAGCGGACGACCGATGCCGAGTACGACCGAGAGACCGGCAGGCTCGAGCTGATCACCTTCGATTCCAACGACAACGGAACGGTCGACACCTGGAGCTACATGGACGGCAACACGGTGCTCCGGATCGAAATAGACATCAACGAGGACGGCACGGTCGACCGCTGGGAGTATTACGGCGAGGACCAGACACTTGAGAAGGTAGGGGTGTCGCGCGGGAACGCCGGCGTGGCGGACACGTGGCTTTTCGAGGGCGAGGAGGGCGAGGTAGGCCGCATCGAGATCTCCTCAGTGGGGGATGGGCAGGTCGACCGCTGGGAGTTCTACGAGGGGGGCGTGCTGGTCAGGGCCGAGGAGGGCGCCGACCTCGACACCCAGCCCGACAGATGGGAGACCTACCAGGATGGAGTGGTCTCGTCAGCCGCTTTTGACGAAGACGGTGACGGCAGGCCGGATCGCCGTCTGATGTTCGCCGCCGGGGCGGTCGTGGCGATCGAAAGCGACCCCGACGAGACCGGTGCGTATCGTACCCGCATCGAGGTCGGTCGGCAAGCCTGGAGCGGCACCTGACTCTGGACGCCGGGCCCGGTTTGTTTGTTGCAATGGTCATTTGTCGGCGATGGAGCAAACCTGTGTCGGTTCAGTCGTCATGGCTCTCGAGCAGAAGCGCAGCTCCCGCCAACTGCCGACATTTTCAGTTCAAGCTCGCCATTCGTCGCCGGAGCGCCTTGACGTGTCCCCAGATCTCGGTGCGCTCTTTTCGGCTCTCCTCGCTGACGTCGTCGCCGCGTGAGGCGAACTTCAGGTAGGTTTCCAGATCGCGCAGCGCCGCCGCGTGGTCGTTGAGATGGTAGGCGAGCAGCCCGCGGTCGCGCAGCTCGCTCAGCGCCGAGGGGTTGATGGCCAAGAGTAGCTCGGTGATGGCGCGACCCTGCGGGAACGAGCGCATGCGGACATAGATCTGCTTCAGGTTGACGAGCATCCGTACGAGAAACTGCTGTTTCGTCGCAGGACGCAGCAGCCGTGGCTCGAAGGAGACCGCATCGCCGGCGTGCTTCTCGAGCAGTGTGCGGCAGTCGGTTTCCGNGAGCACCGTGCCTTGGTTGAACGGGTCGAGGAACACCGCATTGTCGGGTCGGGCGTCTGGGGCGTCTGGGCCGACCGGGAACCGGAGCAGGAAGTGACCGGGAAAATTGACTCCGTCGACCCGGATGCCGACCCGGCTGGCTACCTCGATGTAGACGAGCGCCAGCGTAATCGGAATGCCGGTGCGGCGGTCGAGCACCTGGTTGAGGAAACTGTTCCTGGGGTCGTCGTAATTGGCGGTGTTGCCGGCGAAACCCTGATCTTCGAAGAGATAGGTGTTGAGGGTGTCGATCGGACCATGGACAGTGGCCGACAGCTTGGATGCCGCCAGACGCCCGGCTGCGGTGTCCGCCATCTCCTCGAGACGGGCGAGGTAGGGCGCCGGATCGAGGTTGGGATAGCCGAGACGAGCGATGAGGAGCGCGGGCTCCGCCAGCCCGGGGTCAGGGCTCGAGGCTGCCTTGGTGAACTCCTCGAGGAGCGCGGGCGGCAACAGGCTGGGGGCGCCACTCATTGTTATCGGGTCACATCCTGCTCGCACAGGCGTCGCACCGTATCCACCTCGACGTCGCTGATGGTCGGCACGACCACGTGCGCGATGCGGAGCTGCTCGGCGGGGTAAGTGTGCGCGACGCCAATACAGCGGAGCCCGGCGGCGAGGGCCGATTCGATGCCCCAGATCGAGTCCTCGATCGCGACGAAACAGTTGTTCGNGTCATCGATNGTGGTTGCNGCTGTGGCTGCAGCGGCGGCGAACGGACGCAGCAGCTCGACCGCTCGCATNTAGGGATCCGGCGACGGCTTCGAGCAAGGAGTGTCGCCGGATGCGACGATCGCCTTGAAGTGATGGCTGAGTCCGGCGGTCGCGAGCATCGCCTCGATCTCGGGTCTGAGCGCGCCTGAGGCGATGGCAATAGGGACCTCGGCCGCCAAGCGCCGGACACAGTCGGCGGCGCCAGGAAACAGCGTTTCTCCCTGACCGGCGAGCGCGTCGAAGCGTTCGCCCTTGACCCGGATCAACTCGACCANGGTNTCTTCGCTCAANTCCCACCCCGAATCTTCGGCNACCGCGCGGAACACCCCCAGGTCGTCGAATCCCANATAGCGATTGTAATAGTCNGTGGCGGCGANCTCGACGCCATGTGGNGCCAGCACTTCCCGATAGACCCGGAGGTGGAGCGGCTCGCTGTTGGCGAGCACGCCGTCGAAATCGAAGATGACGCCAGCCAGCGGCACGGAAGATTAGCCGTCTAGTTGGACGGAGCGGTTGGTGCGTCGCCGGACGACGCGTCATCTGTATCTGGGGGAGCCGGAGGGGGCACCACGCCGGCGCCGAAACCGGTATAGCCCGCCGCGAGACGTTCGCCTACCAGAACGGGTGCGGTCAGCCAGTTCTCTCGCGGCGGATAGGGGCAGTCATACCCCTCGTTGTAGTAGCAATACGGGTGGTATGCCCGGTTGAAGTCGAGGTCGTAGTGCCCGGTCGTGGTGCGCGGCAGGTCCAGATANCGCCCACCGGCGTAGGTGTCCGTNTCGTTGGTGGGGTCCTTGAACATGATGAACAGCGACTCGATCGACCGCACCGGNGCCTCGGCCAGGGCGGAGAGCTGCATCGGTTCGCCATTGAGGGCGAACTTGAGCACACCGACGCGCTGCATCAGTCGAATCTCCCCCGTNGAGGTCGGGATGTCGAACACCGGTTGCTCGGGCGAGACTTCCAGCGCGGCCGGTACCCGATAGGCGGTGTCCGGCTCGTAGTAGTTGAGCGGCAGCAGCGCTCCGCGGCGCTCGACCAGAATCGGNGAGTCTGGGTCCTCGCGAAAGNACTCGTCCTTCACCTGCCGGTCCAGCAGCAGGTTGTCCAGCCAGCTGGATTCATCCGGCGCCGGCGCGCTGCAGCCGGCGAGCGCCACGAGTGCCAGATTGGCTAGTGCCCAGTGCACTGGTCTTCGGATGTCCATTGCGTTCACCGCCATAGCCACAGTACTCTCACGGGTCGACTCCACCGCGCGTTGCCACTGTTACGGCTGACCGTCTAGACCGTAGCTCGGCTGTGTCGACATCGGTGGGGCAAGGTTTCAGCCTTGCCTTGCAGGCCTGAAGGCCTGCGCCACAAGATCAGACCAAATGAACTCTAAGTCTAGCTCAACATATATCCTGCCCTGTCGACGACTGCATCCGCAAGTCGGCGACGCATCACCACGGTGTTGACGGGCGTGACCTTCAGCAGCCGGCGCAGCGCCGCCAGATTCATGCGCAGGGTGTCGCCCTCGGCCATCGCCGCGAGCGCGGACCGGGCGGCGCTCTCGACCCGAGCCGCGGCGTCGTTCACGTAGACACAGGCGGCGTCGGTTTGCAGCTCGGCGGTGTTCGGTGCTTCGGTGGCCGCCTGCAGCGCGCGCAGCACGGCGCTCTCGGCGGCAAACGTATCGATCAGGATGTCGGCCGCCCACGAGAGGACCTCCTGCTCGTCGCTGAGCTGCGCGCCGTAGCGCTGCATCGCCAGACCGAGCACCATCAGCGCCGTCTTCTTGAAGGCCGTTATGGCCCGGAGTTGCTCGGCGAGCGGCTCGTTCGAGGGTTCACTCAAAGCCGGCGGGTTCATAATCTCGTCTTGCAGTTGTTTGGCGGCGGCAATCAGCGGCAAACCGCCCTTGAGCGCGCGGCGGATCAGCGTGCCTGGAATCAGGAGCCGGTTGATCTCGTTCGTGCCCTCGAAGATGCGGTTCACTCGCGCGTCCCGATAGCGGCGTTCGGCCGGGTAGTCCTTGACAAACCCGTTCCCCCCGTGAATCTGGACGTTCTCGTCAAGCACGTAATTAATCATCTCGCTGCCCGCCACTTTGAGGATCGCGCACTCCACCGCCAGCTCTTCGAGGATGTCCCGCAGCGGTCCGGCATCGGCCGGGTCGTGGCCGGCGAGCGCGGTGTCCAGCAGCCCGGTGGTACGGAAGATCATGCTCTCGACAGCGTATGCCCGCACCGCCATCTCCCCGAGCTTGTATTTGATGGCGCCAAAGCTCGCGATCGGTCGACCGAACTGGTTGCGCTCGGCGGCATACCGCGCCGCCTCGCCGATGGCGATGGTTGCTCCGCCGCTGGCAGCGACCGCCAGCTTGAAGCGGCCGTAGTTCAGGGTGTTGAACGCGACCTTGTGGCCTCTGCCGATCTCACCGAGTACGTTCTCCGCCGGCACGCGCACGTCCTGCAGGATGACCGGGGTCGTGGACGAGCCGTGCAGGCCCATCTTGTGCTCTTCGTTGCCGGTGCTCACCCCTGGATAGCTTCGTTCGACCAGAAAGGCGGTAAACTGCTCGCCGTCCACCTTGGCGAAGACGACGTAGAGATCGGCGAACCCCCCGTTGGTAATCCACATCTTTTCGCCGCTCAGCACGAAGCTACCGTCGTCCTGTCTTGTGGCGCGCGCCTTGGCGCCGAGTGCGTCCGAGCCGGCGCCGGACTCGCTCAGGCAGTAGGCCCCGATCCACTCGCCGCTGACGAGCTTGCCCAGATACTGCTTCTTTTGAGCCTCGGTGCCGAAGCAGCACAACGGCATGATCGCCAGGCCCGTGTGCGACCCGAAGGTCGACCCGAACGACCCGCTCTGTCCTATGCGGCAGCCGACAACGACCGACGAGGCTTTGTCGAGCTCCACGCCGCCGTAGACCTCGGGCACGTCGGTGCCCATCAGCCCGAGCTCGCCGGCGCGACCGACCAGCCGGCGGGCCAGGTCCCAGTCCTTGGTTTCGAGCTGGTCGTGGTTCGGCACGACCTCCTTGGTGACGAACTCCTCGGCGGTCTGGTCGATGAGCCGGTGCTCGTCAGTGAGCCGTTCGGGGGTGAAGACGGAGCCAGAGGCGGTCTCTTCGAGGAGCCAGATCCCGCCGGTTATGCTGGTCGTTGGGGTTGCAGTTGTCGTCATAGGGTCCTCGATCTCCATCAGGACAATCGTTCGAAGATGCCGGCGGCGCCCATGCCGCCGCCGACGCACATCGTCACCAGGCCGTAGCGGCCCCTCCGCCGTTCGAGCTCGTAGAGCAGCGACGTGGTCAGCTTGGCCCCGGTGCAGCCGAGCGGGTGGCCAAGCGCGATCGCGCCGCCGTTGACGTTGAGCTTGTCGGGGTCGAGCGGCAGCTCCCGGAGACAGGCCAGCACCTGGGCGGCGAACGCCTCATTGAGCTCGATCAGGTCGATATCGTCCAGCGTCAGGCCAGCCAGCTTCAGAGCCTTGTGGATCGCCGGCACCGGTCCGACCCCGAACCGCTCCGGCTCGACCCCGGCCGTCGCGTAGGTCACGAAGCGCGCCAGCGGCGTCAGTCCCGCGCGTTCGGCCCGTTCTCGCGACGTGACGACCACGGCGGCGGCGCCATCACTGGTCTGCGACGAGTTGCCGGCGGTGACGCTGCCGCGCACATGAAAGATCGGTCGCAATCCGCTCAGCGCATCGAGCGACGTGTCGCTACGGGGGCCCTCGTCGGTGGCAAACTCCATGGTGCGCACCTGTGGCGCCCCGCCGTTCCCGTTCGCCGCGACCACCACCTGCACCTCGAGCGGCACGATCTCGTCGCGGAACCGTCCTGCCTCGATCGCGGCGACCGCCCGCTGGTGGCTGCGGAGGGCGAACGCATCCTGCGCTTCGCGTGACGCCTCCGCCTCACGCGCATGGTTCTCGGCGACCAACCCGGTCGTCAGATAGACGTCCGGATAATCCTGCATGAGCCGCGGGTTTGGCGCGATCTTGTGCCCACCCATCGGGATGAGGCTCATTGATTCGGTACCGCCGGCGACGATCGTCTCGGAGGCGCCAAGCATGACGCGATCGGCCGCGAACGCGATTGCCTGGAGCCCGGATGAGCAGAAACGGTTGACCGTAACGGCGGAGGCTTCGATCGGCACTCCTGCGCGGAGACTGGCGATCCGCGCCACGTTCAACCCCTGTTCCCCTTCCGGCATGGCGCAGCCCAGAATGACGTCCTCGACCTCGGCCGGCTCAATCCCCGTAGCGCGGGACAGCGCCTCGGTGATGACCGTGGCCGCCATTTCGTCGGGCCTGGTGGCGCGCAATGTCCCTTTGGGGGCCTTGCCAACGGCCGTGCGTACGGCCGACACGATGACCGCGTCCGTCATGCCTGCTCCTTTTCCCGTGAGTGGACCCCGAACGTAATCCGAATCGCGTCGCCGACTTCGGGCACGTGTCCCTCGAAGAGATGGCTGGCGCCGTCGATGACCGTCAGCGTTTTCGGCGGGCTGACAATCTCGTAGAACTCTCGCAGCTGAGCGACCGGTATCAGCTCGTCGGCTTCGCCGTGGATCAAGTGCATGGGCTTCCTACTGGCTGCGACGTCGGCGAAATCGTAACGCCCGATGGGTGGCGCGATGCCCAGCAACTGGGTGACTCGCCTGTCCTGGACACCGGTGGTCAGGGCAATCCGGGCGCCAAACGAAAATCCGGCGGCCCAGAGGTCGACGCCAGGACAGGTGGCGGCAACGAAGTCGAGGCCGGCCTCGAAGTCGTCACGCTCGCCCCGGCCCTCGTCAAAGTGTCCGGCGCTCGCGCCGACACCGCGAAAGTTGAACCGGAGCACGGCGCACCCCAGCTCGAGGAACGTCTTGGCCGCCCGATAGACCACCTTGGCGTGCATTGTGCCCCCGTGCAGCGGGTGGGGATGGCCGAACACCACCGCCGCGCATGGGTTCTCCTCTGGCGTCTCGAACAACGCCTCGAGCCGACCGGACGGGCCCGCAAACTGGCGAATCACTGGTGACCCGGTCATTGCGTGCATCCGTCTCGTGGTCTCACGCCGCGTCGGGTCGCACCGCCGAACGCACGACGAACTGTCCGACCGTTTCGGCGAACCGATCCGGTCGGGTCACCAGACCGATGTGGCCGGTGCGCTCGAGCATCACGTGTCTGGCGCCGGCAATCCGTGTTGTGTAGGCCCTGGTCCCCTCCACCGGCACCACGCGGTCGAGCCCCGGCTCGCCGGTGACGACGAGTGTTGGCGCCCTGACCAGACGGCAGGCAGCCTCGAAGTCGACCGTCGACATCAGCCGTGCTCGTTCAGCCATCCGCTCCGGCGAGAACGGCGAGCGCGCCACCTGTGCCAGGTGGCGGCCGGAGAAAGCCAGCCTGGCGCCCACGGTGTCCAGCGCACGCCAGATCTCCGGTCCGAGTCTGAACGGCGACTGCGCGGCGAACACCGGCGAAAGTAGCCTGGGTGCGCGCAGATACCAGTTCAGACGGCAGTCCGGGGTCCAGCTCGGTGACGGCGTGGACACCAGGACGAGCGACCGGGTGCGTGCCGGACGCCGTGCCGCCCAGAGCAGGGCGATGAGCCCGCCAAACGAGACGCCACACACGGCGGCGTCCGTCAGGCCGGCTCGCGTCATCACCTCTTCGATCTGGTCGAGATAGTTGTCGAATCCACGCGCGGGGTCGAAGCCGAAGCCGCTTCCGCGATCGCCAGCCAGCGAGAAGCTGATGACCCGGCAGCGGCGTTCCAGACTCAGGGCGTCGACCGCCGGCCACATCCATTCCCAGCGGCCCTGGATGCCGGGGATGAGCACGACCGGTGGTCCGGACCCGACGTCTATCATGCCCGAACCGTTGCTCCTGCGAGACATTCCAGCCATGCCTTATCAGTTCCTGAGCGTCTTACCGGTCTTGAGGGTGTGGCGAATCCGCTCGAGCGTGAGGGTTTCGCCGCAGAGGCTCAGGAAGGCCTCGCGCTCAAGATCCAGCAAGTATTGCTCGGTCACGGTCGTTGCGTGCGGTAGATCGCCTCCGGTCATGATCCGGGCGAGCTTGCGCGCGATCAAGGCGTCATGGTCGCTGATGTGCCCGCCCCGCCACGCCAGGTGGATGCCCAGGTCCAATGTGGCCCGAGTGTCCTCACCTCCGATCGGGATCGCGGTGCGGTGCTGTGGCGCCTGGTAGCCGTCGCGCACCCGGTCGAGCACTACCGCCTTCGCGTCGGCAATCAGCCGTTCCCGGTTCATCGTGACGCCGTCGACGTCACGGAGGAGGCCCAGTCGTCTGGCGTCGGCGGCGCTGGTCGATACCTTCCCGAACCCGATCGCTTCGAAGGCGCGTTGCAGACGGGGAAGTGGGTCGGTGCCGGGAACCGTGGCGTCGATGGCCCGGAGCGTCAATTCCTTGGTGCCGCAGCCGGCGGGAATCAGGCCGACGCCCACCTCGACTTGCCCCATGTAGGTCTCGGCCGCCGCCTGCACCCGGTCGGCGTGGAGCACCATCTCACACCCGCCGCCGAGGGTGAGCCCGGCCGGGGCCACCACCACCGGCACCGGCGAGTAGCGTAGCCCGATGATGGCTCGCTGGAAGCTGCGCACCATCAGGTCGATCTCGTCCCAATTGCCCTCCTGCGCCTCGAGCAGCACCATCATCAGGTTGGCGCCTGCGCAGAAGTTCATGGCGTCGTTGCCGACGACCAGCCCCTCGAAGCGATCGGCGGCCTCCGCCACGCCGCCGGTCAGCATCTGTACGGTGTCGCCGCCAATCGTGTTCAGCTTCGAGTGGAACTCGACCGCCAGCACGCCGTCGTCGAGATCCACGAGACTGGCGCCGGCGTTCCGCTTCACAACCAGTCCTCGTCGCTTGGCTGAGCCGAGGATCTGCAGGTCGGGCCCGGCCGGCGGCAGCGGTGCAGAACGGAAACGGCGCGGCCCCTCTGCCGACACGGCCGACTGCGGGGGGAGGCCGGCCCACTCGAGGGCCGCCGGCGACAGTTCGGTGTTACCGTCAGGGTCTTCAGGACCGCAGGCATCGAGCACCGCGTCGGCCCCAATGGCGTCCCAGAGCTCGAACGGTCCGTTGTCCCAGCCGAAACCCCAGCGCATCGCCCGGTCGACGTCGTCCGGCGTATGGGCGATGGCGGCGGCCACCTCGGCCGTGTAGATCAGGGTGCGACCGAGGGTCGCGCGCATGAAGTCGCCGACCCTGTCGCGGGCGAGGAACAGGCTGCGCACTCGTTCCGACGGGTCGTCAATCGTCTGCGCCGCGTCGAGAGCCGCAAGCCGGGCAGATTGCCGCGGCCGGTAGTCCATCGTCGCCGGGTCGAGGGCAAGAATCGTGCTGCCGTGCTCGCCCCGCTCCTTCTTGTAGAAACCGCGGCCTGCCTTGTCGCCGATCCAGCCACGCTCGACGAGCTGGCCGATGAGCGGGGGCAGCTCGAACGCCTGTTGCTCCTCGGCCGTGTCGAGCCGCGCGGAGAGGTTGGTCGCCACATGCGCCAGGATGTCGATGCCCGCGATGTCCATCGTGCGGAACGTGGCGCTCTTGGGCCGGCCGACCGCCGGGCCGGTCATGGCGTCGATCTCTTCGATGGTGAAGGCTCCGCTCGCCAGCTGCTCCAGCACCCGCGCTACCCCGAAAAGACCGATCCGGTTCGCGATGAAGTTGGGTGTGTCCTTGGCGACCACCACCCCTTTGCCAAGCCGCCGATCGACAAACGATGACAGCCCGTTCACGACGGTCGGGTCGGTGTCGCCGGTTGGGATGATCTCGACCAGGCGGAGGTAGCGGGGCGGGTTGAAGAAATGCGTGCCCAGCCAGTGCCGGCGAAACGCGTCGGTGCGCCCCTCTGCGATCGCCCCAATTGGAATGCCGGAGGTGTTCGAGCTGACGACGGCGTCCGCTCGGCGATGGGTTTCCACCTGGGCGAGCAGGGCCTGCTTGGCGTCGAGACGCTCGATGACCGCCTCGACGATCCAGTCGCACTCGGCGATGCCAGCCAGATCCTGGTCGAATCCACCAAGGCTGATGCGCGCCGCTGTGTCGCCTAGGAAAAACGGGTTCGGTCTAAGCGCGGTGGCTCGTTTCAGCCCCGCGGCGGCGGCCGCCTTGTCCAGATCGAGCAGCAGCACCGGCACCCCGGCATTCGCGATGTGTGCCGCGATCTGGACTCCCATCGTGCCGGCACCGAGTACCGCGACGGAACGGATCGGTGTGACCGATGCCCCGGTCGCCTCGTGTGCGGTACCCGTCATGTCTTCATCCCGTTGACGAACAGGTCGACCACCTCGTCGGCCTGGGCTGCCAGCGCGTAGCGGCGCCGGCTGAGAATCCAGTTGGTCGCCATTTCGTCCAGCCCGCCGTAGAGCATCTTGGCGGCGAACGTCGGGCTCACGTCGCGGCGAAAGACCCCTGCGGTCTGGGCATCGGCTATCGCGTCGCGAATGGCGTGCAGATAGTCCTTGAGCAGCGTGGAGGAGAAGCGCTCCATGAACTTGGTCGTCTGCCGAAGCTCGACCTGGAACACCACCGCCAGGTCGCGGTCTTGCCCCAGACGCTGCAGATGGACCTGGGCCAGGCGCCGGAGCCGCTCGACCGGGTCGCTCACGCCAGCCAGTGCCTGGCGTCCGGCCTCGAGCCCTTCGTGCATCGTGCGCTCGAAGATCGAGATCAGCAGATCGTCTTTGCTCTCGAAGTACAGATACACCGTGCCGGCGGCGATGCCCGCCTCCCGCGCGACGTCGGCGACCTGGGCATTGAAGAAACCGCGGCGAGCAAATAGCTTCGTGGCGGCCTTGATAATGAGATCGTGCTTGTCGCCAGTGTGCTGCGTCCGAGGCGCGCGGCGGGCTGGGGCTGTTGCAGGCATTCGTACGTCAGCAGAGCTTAATGAATGAACGTTCATTCATTACTGATTCAGATTGTGACAGCCGGCACGTGCCGATGTCAAGCCGACCCGCGCTGGTGTTGTCGTGGCCGGGTTGACGCTATTTGGTCTTAAGAAAGGCGACGCCGATCGGCGTCGCCCCTCCCTCTTGGTTTTACCGAAGCTCGGTGAGCCTCTAGAACCGCAGGCCGAGCGTCATCCGGAATGTTCGTAGACCATCCAGGTTCGCGATGTACTGGGGGGAAGTGGTTGACCGACGTCGCCTCCCCGAAGTTGGCGCCCTCGATGAAACCGGTCGGGATGCCGAGCTCGTCGACCGGGCTGTTGGGGTCGACCGCGACGCTCGTGTTCCCGCCAATCTGCTTGTCGTTGTTGAAGACGTTGAACAGCTCGAACTTGATCCGCGGGCTCAGCGAATCCCACACCGGGATGCTGTAGTCGACCGCGAGGTCGAACAGCCCGTAGCCGTCCCACGTCTCCGATCCACGTCCTTCCGAGAAGTAGATCGTCCGCGACGAGGGTCCGTCGACATACCCCAGGTCCGCAACGATCGTCCCCTGGGTCGCGGTGGCGCCGAAATCTGTCCGGATGCTGTAGGCGCGCCCTGAGTTGTAGCGCCAGATGCCGCCGAGGTCGACGGCGCCGGCGGTGCCGAGACCGAGATTGTAGGTGCTCCAGACCCGGACCTAGTGGCGCTGGAAGTTCTTGAGCCGCCCCGTCGGGTAGTAGCGGTTCGCTGGCGTGACTTCTGGGTAGTCGAACGCGTTCGACGAGATCGCCCCTGCGCTCCTCGCCTCGCCCTCGAAGTTCCCGTCGTTGTTGATCTGGACCGTATACGATCCGTCGATCAGAAAGGCGTTGGTCGCCTGGAAGCGTCCCTGGAATTCCAGGCCATCGTAATTGCGCTCGAGCGCATCGGTATTGCGGAAATTCAGATTGGAAAAGGTTCCGAACTCTTCACCGTCGTTCCCCGTGACCGTGGTTGAGCCGCCATCCAGCGTGACGAAGTCTTCCACGAAGTCGCTGGCCCTGCGGTTGATGTAGGTGACCTTGGCGTAGCCTCGGGTACCGAGCGCCGCGCCGCCAGAAACCGTGAACTCTTTCGTCCGCGGCGACTTCAGACCGTCCTCGAAGAAGACGTTCTGGGTCGGGAAGTCTGCGCCGACCGTTTCGTAGTTCGCGTCGTCGAACCCGGGCGCGAAATTCCGGCCCTGTCCTGGTGGGCCAATGTATTCTTGCTCGAGCTCAGGCGCGATGCCCACGATCGTGTTCCTGGCAAACTGCGACTCGCTGTACTTCCCGACATAGTGGCTGTAGGTCGTCTGAAACGTGAACCGCCCGTCGCCGAGCGATAGCCGTGGCACCGCCGCGCTGGTGTCGAGACCCACGAGGCTGTCAGTTGCGTCGCTCGTGATCTTTTCGGCCCGGACACCGAGGTTGACCGACACATGGTCGTTTACGGCCCAGCTATCGTTCACGTAGAACGACAGCGTGTTGATGTCGATGCTCGCCCCAAGCACCGGAAAATATTCAAGTCGAATGGGGAAGAACGGTGCCGGCGCGCCGAAGAGCGGAACAAAGCGGCCATCGGCATCGAGCAGGGGTGAGCCGTCCGGGTTCTCCGCGTATGGTGCGATGAAGATGAAGGACGTCGCGCTTTGTGAGCCGCCTGTGGTGCGGGTGCTCTGGAAGTGCTCGAATCCGCCTTTGATGCTGTGTGTGCCCAGCTCGGTCGGCAGGAAGTAGGTGGCGCTCGCGGTCACCTGCCGGTTGTTCCGGTCCTCGGGGTCATTCGAGTCGAATGCCGGAGCGTTGAAGAGGTCCAGTCCAGTACCCTGAAATACCGAGAGGAACGGCGATTCCTTGGCCGCCGTCAACGTGCCGCCCTGGTTCCGAGAACCGAACTCTCTGCGCGAGACCCGTCCCTCGATGAACAGCGACGAATTCACCGCGCCACGATAGGTCGCGACCCACAGGTCGTTCGGGATCTCCGGGCTGGTGAGCGTGGCGGGGTCGATAGCAGAGGGGATACTCGGCCGGACCTGGTTTGTCATGTTCCGTAGGTAGCTGCCCTCCAGTGTGTGCCCCGGAGCAATCGATCCGGTGAGCTTGATGAGGTTTCGGTCGTTCTCAACCGACCTGACGAAGGAAGCGCCGCTCACCGGTAACGTGTCGTCCGCGCTCTCCCGCTGACGCCGGTTGGCGTAGAAGAACCACAGCCGGTCACGCACGATTGGCCCGCCGACCGTCGTCTCGTAGGTGGTGTTGTCGGCGAGGGTGCCGGTGCGGTCGTTGTCGTTCTCGATCTCGAACGGCGTACGCGCCGTCCAGTCCGGCTTGAAGAGGCTCGCGCGGAAGCTGCCGGAGAACCGGTTGCCGCCGCTCTTGGTGATCGCATTGACGACACCGCCCGAGAACCGGCCATATTCGGCTGAGATCCCTGAAGTCAGGATCTGCGTCTCGTCGATCGCATCCTCGATGAAGAGGTCATTGGCCGTGCCGAGCAAGTTGTCGTTGATGTCGACACCGTCGATCAGATAGATGTTGTCGTAGCCGAACGAGCCGTTAATCGCGATCTGGCCGTCGGTCACTGTGTTGGCCGTCAGACCCGGCGCCAGCTCGGCGATCGAAAACAGATCCCTGGCCATCGGCAAGGTGTCCACCCGGTCGCCCGTAATGTTCTGGCTGATCTCGGTCTCGGTCAGCGGCGTTGGGACGGCTCCCAGTACATCGACCGCTTCTCTCACACCGCCGACCGGCATGGCGACGTTGACCGCGGTGTCTCTGCCGACCTCCACATTGAACTGGCGGTCGACTGTCGCAAAGTTCTGCAACGCGAACGAGGCGCTGTATTGCCCGGGCGGCAACCCCACAATCTGATAGTTGCCGTTGAGGTCGGTCACCGTCGTCCGCGTGCCCTGCAGCGCCTCCGATGTCACTTCGATGGTGACGCCAGGCAGGATCGAGTCGGTGGCGTCCTTCGCGGTGCCGCGGAGATTGCCGTACTGTCGACCCTGTGCCCAGGCCTGTGCTCCGACCATGAGGATGAGCGCCAGGCCCAAGCCGGCGACACACGCCTGCCTAAATGAGGTTGCAGGGGGGACGTTTCATCGTGCGTACACTCCTTCCCTTTCCCACAATACGAGCAGCAGCGCGGTGATGGATCACGCGCTCTTCTGCGTTCGTACCAGTCATTAAGAATACCTGCACAGTGCTGCGGGGATGTCCCGGTCGCTGTTGAAACTTGGCGGCGGCTCGGGTGACATTCTATGCGACCTGCTCCACCTCCCTGGCGTCTCCGAGGCTG
>PBRZ01000060.1 GCA_002726085.1 Acidobacteriota bacterium | reverse complement strand
CGCCCGCAGCGGGAGTGAACGTCCAGTTCAACGGGACCCAGCCGCCCGCCCCGGCGGGCAGGACCATCACCCTTTATGAGTGGAACTTCGGCGACGGGATCATCGAAACGGGCGCGTCGGCACTGGTGGGTCACGTGTTCGAAACTGCCGGCACAGTCACCGTAACCTTGACGGTGACCGACAGCGCCGGCGCAACGGCAACGACGTCGAAGACGGTCTCCGTATCGTGACGGGCCACCGCATCGAGAACGGCCCGAAGCCTGGAGGCGATGACTCAGCCAAGGAAGATCGGCGTCATCCGGTGACGGCCGGCCAACCGCGCGCGGAATGCCGGCGGTAAAGGAACCATCCGCAGGCCAGCGCGACAGCGAGACACGGCAGCGCCCTCCACCGCCCGGGCAGCAGCAACGCGCCCACTCCGAACAGCGTGCCGTACACCAGTGCCACCCCGGCCATCCAGTCGAGCAACTGGCCCCGGATCGGCTCCGGGGGCGGCGCGCCCGCGGCGGCAGCCACGCGCCGCCACCCGGGACCGCCCGGACGGACTCGGGTGAAGAAGGCAACCAGGGTCTGATCTGGTTCGGGCGACGTCAGCCAGGTGACGGCAAGCCAGCACGCGGTCGTCCAGGTGACCAGATAGAGCAGGGACTCGGGAAACGTCACCGAGGTGAACAGCGAGAGCCAAACGAGGCCGACCACGGGCGCAACCATCGCCGTGATCTCGGACCAGGCGTTCACCCGCCACCAGTACCACCGCAGGATCAAGACCAGCCCGATGCCGGCGCCCGATTCCAGAATGAGCTCCCAGGCCTGTCGCACCGTCTCGAGATACAGCGTGACGCCGGCGCTGGCGGCCATGACGCCCAGCGTGGTGAGCCTGGCGACGCGCACGTAGTGTGCGTCGGTTCGATCGGGTCTCAGAAACCGCGCGTACACGTCGTGAACCAGATACGACGTGCCCCAGTTGAGTTGGGTCGACATCGTGGACATGAACGCCGCGACGAAGCCGCCGAGCACCAGACCGCGCCAGCCGACCGGTAGATGGTCGCGCATGATCATGGCGTAGCCGGCCTCGCGGTCGGCGATGTCGGGATAGAGTACCAGGGTCGCCAGACCAGCTAGTATCCAGGGCCAGGGGCGCACGCAGTAATGCGCCAGGGTGAACCAGAGCGTCGCCAGCATGGAGTGGCGCTCGTCGCGCGACGACATCATCCGCTGAGCCAGATAGCCACCGCCCCCTGGCTCTTGTCCCGGATACCAGCTCGCCCACCACTGCACACCGAGATAGGCGATGAACGCCGTCACCGAGAGCGTCAGGGTCGGGCCCTCCGATGCGGCTGGACCACCGAGCGCAGGGAGAAAGTTGAAGGTCGACTCGGGGAGCTGATCGGCGAGTCCGGCCACCCCGCCGACCTCCTGGGCGCGCAGCGCGTAGACGGCAACCGCCAGGGTGCCGGCCATCGCGAGTCCGAATTGGACCAGATCGGTCAGCACGACACCCCGGAGCCCTGACAGGGAGACGTACGCGCCGGTGAGCGCGAGGCCGGCGAACACAGCGGTCAGTCGGTCCCAGCCGAGGGTCACGCTGAGAATCTTGGCCATTGCCAGATTGACCCACCCGATGATCAGGCAGTTGACCGGCAACCCGAGATAGAGTGCGCGAAATCCACGCAGCAGCGCCGCGGGCCGTCCGCTGTAGCGCAGCTCGACGAATGCCACGTCGGTCAGAATGCCGGCGCGGCGCCAGAGCCGCGCGAAGAACAGCACGCTGAGCATGCTGCCCAGGGCAGCGCTCCACCAGATCCAGTTCCCAGCGATGCCATCCTGGGCGATGATGCCGGTCACCGCCAGTGGCGTGTCGGCGGCGAAGGTGGTCGCCACCATCGAGGTGCCGGCCAGCCACCACGGGAGCTCCCGCCCGGCCAGGAAGTACTGCGTGAGACTTTCGCCTGCACGTCGCGCGGCCCGGGCCGCCACGAAGAACGGGAACAGGAGACAGGCAGCGAGAATGAGCCAATCGATCGCGGAAAGTGTCACTGGGCCAGCGCCTGTACGATGGCGTCGTGGACGGCAGGACGCACCTCGAGAATCGCCTCGTTGTTCCGTGTCGGGTGCACCCGATTGGTCAGCAGCACGACATAGAGCTCCTGGCGTGGGTCGATCCACAACGACGTGCCGGTGAACCCGGTGTGTCCGATCGCCGCTGGCGACAGCCGGTGGCCGCACGAGGAGGTGGGGAGCATCGTGTCCCACCCGAGGGCGCGCGAGCTGCCTGGCACGGTGCTGCGGCGCAGGAAACGCGCTAGGGTCGCCGGGTTGGCGAGGCGTGGGACGCCGGCCACTGTGTCGAGAAGCGCTCGGGCGAAGCGGCCAACCGCCGGAGCGGTCCCGAACAGCCCCGTATGCCCCGCGACGCCACCAAGCGCCCACCCGTTCTCGTCGTGCACTTCGCCCGTCAGGAGTCGGCCACGCCATGCGTCGACCTCGGTTGGAGCGGTGCGCGACCGCCAGGCGACCGGGGGCCGGTAGCGCAGATCGCCAAGATCCGACCCACGCGACACCTGGTCGAACTGGGCGTCAACGCCGATGCCCCGAGCGGCGTCGGTGGCGATGAAGGCGAGCAAGATGAAACCGAGATCGCTGTATACCGACTGGCTCCCCGCCGCGTACTCGAGTGGCAACGTGCAGATGGCGTGTTGAAAGTCGCCGCGCCCGTGATGGTCGCGGAAGAACGGCAAGTGGGCGGTCAGGCCGCCGGCGTGCTCTAGCAGGTCGGCGATCGACACCCCGGCGCGATCTTCGCCGCGCCAGTCCGCTAGCCAGTGGGCGACCGGGTCCTCGAGGGTGACCGCCCCCTCGTCGACAAGCCGCATGAGCAAGGTCGTTGTCGCGAGCACCTTGGTGAGTGACGCGAGATCGAAGATGGTGTCGGGGGTGGCCGGCGCCGACTCGGCATCGTAGGACAGCGTCCCGCAGGCGTGCCTCCAGTACACGTCATTGCGTCGCCCGACCTCGATCGACGCGCAAGGGAAGACCCGCCGTTCGACCGCAGCGTCGAGTAGACCGGCCGCCGCCGCGAAGCGGGACGAGGCGGAACTAGGTGGCATGGGGTGTCTCCGTCAGTCGGTCTGTGACCCAGCCGGCGACGCAGGTGGCGGCGGCGCCAACCAGGACATACCACTGCCAGGATACGGCGGTGAGTAGCCGAATGCCCAGCATGACCACCGCACCGGTGCCGATGCCGGCGTAGGCCGTCGTCTGACGGCGATAGCCGAGCGCGCCGAGCAGAAAGACTCCAAGGATCAGACCGTTCGTGAACGAGGAGATCCCCAGAACCTCGTCCACGATCCGATCTGACAGGCGAATGGCGACGAACGCCACGAGGATCTGCACGATGCCCCAGGCGATGGTTGTGCGTCTGGCGACGACGAGATAGTGGCCCGCCGACCGCTTTTGACGTGTGGCTGGCATGTAGAAGTCTGCGACTGTGCTCGAGGCCGATGAGTTGAGCGATGAAGACAAGGTGGACATCGCCGCGGCGAAGATCGACGCGATGACCAGGCCGCGAAGACCGCTCGGGAGCTGGGTGACGATGAAGGTAGGGAAGATCCGGTCGGTCTGGAGCTTACCCCCGACCGACAGCGTCTCGAGCGCCGCGGTGGCATACCCGGTGTAGTAGACGTAGAGCATCACCCCGATGACCAGGAACAGGAGGAACTGACCGAGCACCACCACGCCGCTCCACAACAGCGCCTTGCTGGCCTCAGCAGATGATCGGCTGCACAGATACCGTTGCACGATCAACTGGTCGGTGCCATGGGTCGCGACGGTCAGACAGGCCCCCCCAACAAGACCCGACCAAAACGTATAGCTGCGGTCGAGGTCCCACGTGAAGTCGAACAGACGAAACCGGCCTGCCGCAGACCCGGTTTCGACGACCTCGCTCCAGCCGCCGGGAATCAGATCGAGCAGCAGGACTCCTGCGGCCGCCGAGCCGCCCACATAGACGGTGAGCTGCAGCAGATCGGTCCAGAGCACCGCCGTCATCCCGCCAAGGTAGGTGTAGGCGACCGTGACCGATCCCAGCAGGACCACCGAGACCATCAGCACCGTGGTGCTGGGGTCGAACCAGGGTATCAGCGCTGTTGCCGAGGCCTGGGCGCCTGGCAGCGTCAACAACACGGCCGCGAGCACCAGACCGGTGGCAAACAATCGGAACCCGTCGGCCAGATTGCGTGTCGCGAGAAAGATCGCCGCTGCCAGCCGTCCGACGCCCTCGCCGAATCGCTCCGCCAGCATCTGGTAGGCGGTCAGATACTCACCGCGAAAGTAGCCCGGGATGAAGAGGAGCGTGATGATGACCCGACCGACGAGGTACCCGATCACGAGTTGCAGGAAGGTCAAATCGGTGCCGAACGCGAACCCCGGTAGACTGACGACCGTCACCGTGCTGGTCTCGGTGGCGACGATCGAGGCCATCACCACTCCCCAGGGGGCACGCCGGCCACTGGTGAAGTAGTCACGCACGCTCGCCTGACCGCGAGACAGGGCGAGACCGAGCCAGACCGTGCCCCCGACGTATGCTCCAAGCACCGCAAGGTCGAGAGCGCTCATGACCTGGCTAGCAGGGGGGGTCGGGGACCGCGCGCATGACGCTATCGGGTGGGAACCGTCGCCAGTGCAAGACCAATCTGTTGCAAATGGCCGGGTGGCTGCTGTGTCGGGTCGGTGACACTCTCGTAGGACCAGACCATGATGCCGTCGGTGCCGAGGCGATGCGCCGTTCTGATCCGGTCGAAAGTCTCAAATGGCGACAGCCAGCGCGCTCCGATCGCGGCCCACAGGTCGGCTCCGCCGGCCCGTTGCCGCGCTGAGCGCAGCTGGCGTTCGAAGTCGTCCCCCGATTCAAACCCAGGCTGTAGACAGGCGATGTCGATGAATCCGAGCTCGGCCCACGTTCGCCAATCCTGCAGGCGACGTCCGTGGGCCTCGTCCGGGTCGGCGACGACCGAGACACCGACACGTGCTCCCGGTCGATGCCGACGGACGACGGAGCCGAGTCGCGCGACCAGCGCCGTGACCCGCGAGCGACGGAACCGGCTCCACTCGGTGGGAAAGGCGTCGGGGTATGTCAGCGGGTCAATCGCCGCCCGACCGTCCAGGAGACGTCGCTCCTGACTTGCGAGCGAGGGGGCGATCTCGTCACGAAACAATCCGACGGCATCCCGACCATAGTCGAAGTCACTGCTGGGAAATTGTGCCGAGTCCAGATGAACCCCGTCGAACCGGTACCGCGTCAACAGCGCCGCCAGGCGCGCGGCGGCGTCGGAGGCTGCCGATGGAATGAGCGGCGACTGGTAGAGTCCTTCGACCTCGCCTGGATGCTGCCTGACCCATTTGTCCAGCATCTCGACATAGGCTGGGTTGTGGACATCAAGCCGCGCCAGCTCGACGGCCAGACTGCGAGGCACCATGAGCCACTCGGGGTGCTGACGAACGATAGGGCTGCTGGACGTCGCCAGGTCACCGGTGCGGGCGACGAGCGTAGCCTGGACCCAAGCGTGAACCCGGAGGCCGCGTCGGTGTGCCGCAGTCAGGAGAGTCTGTATGCCATCGAACACCCGAGGCCGTCGGCCGCGGCGTCGACGGGCGGGGGTGGTCGACGCTGAGGGGGCGAGGGGGGCCTCGACGAGCAGGGTGGTGAAGCCGGCGTCCGACGCCTCCTCGACGAGACGGTCGATCGCGTCGGGCGAGACCAACGTGGCTTGTCGCACCCAGAGCCCGGTGTCGCCATCACCGGCGGCCCGGAGGCCAGGGCACAGCAGACTGACAGTGAGCCCGGCTATGAAGAGCACAACACGCGTCGGTTGAGGGCTCACGACAGCTCAGTGCGCACGGGACGCGAGGGCCACTGCACCATTACGTCTTAGTACTTGCCTGGGCCACGGTGTGAGGAGGCGTGGGCGCGATGTGGAGACTGTAGCGCCGACTCTCCAGCCTGTCAACGCGCTGCGCGTGTGTGGGAAAGACGTTCTCGGAGACGCGGTCCGACATCTTCGCCGACGGCATCGCGGACCGAGTCGCCGGCCCGCTTCAGACGCGCCAGCGCCTTGGCGTGGGTGTCACCGGTCTTCTCCATCACGATCGCGGCCTTCACATTCCAGCGCGCTCTCCGGAGCAGGGAGCCGGCGGCATCGTAGTCGATCCCGGTCACCATCGTGATGATACTGCGCGCGCGGTCCCGTCGTTGCTCGGAACCGGTCTGCATGTCGACCATCAAATTGCCGTAGGTCTTGCCGATGTGGACCATCGAAATCGTGGTCAACATATTGAGCACCATCTTGGTGGCGCTGCCCGCCTTCAGCCGGGTGGAGCCGGCAATCACTTCCGGACCGACGGCCGGGGCGATGATGACATCGACGAACGTTTGCAGCTCGGTGCCAGGCCAACAGGTCACGAAGATGATCTTCACCCCCGTGCGTCGAGCTTTGGTCAGTGCACCGCGCACGAACTGTGTCGTGCCGCTCGCCGACACGCCGATCAGGACGTCCTTGCTGGTCAGTCGCAGCCGACTTACCGCGCGGCCGCCCTCCTCGAAATTGTCCTCGACACCCTCGCGGGGTTTGAAGAATGCGTCGCGCCCGCCCGCCATGACCGCCTGGACGAGGCGTGGCGGGGTTCCAAAGGTCGGGAGCATCTCGGCCGCCTCGAGGACGCCGAGACGTCCGCTGGTGCCGGCACCGACGAACACGAGCCGCCCTCCCTTTTTGAACGTCTGCGTGATGAGCTCGGCGCCAATCGCGATCCGTTCCTTCTCGCGCTGCACAGCGGCAATGGTCTTGCGATCCTCCTGGAGCATCAGATCGATGATCTCCTCGGTGGACGCCTGATCCATCGACAGTGTGCGGGGATTGATGGCTTCAGTGGGCAGAGACTGCCACTTGGAACGGTTGGGCATGGTGAACCGGCCGCTGGATGGCAGGTTGCGGCGGATACTACTCCTCGGCCTGACGGGTGTCAACCGCCCGACCGCGAGTTGACTTGGCACGGTGTGACAAGGTATAAAAACTAGAGTTTTGGGCGCGCGCAGGGTTGGCGCGCAGCGGATCAATCATGCCAGTGAAGACGATCATGCCGCCGGTTCACACCATGGCGCCCGCGACGCGCGGGCACAGTGGGTGATGTAGCTGATAGCCAACCACAGAGTCAGACGAGGCCATCATCCGCATCCGGATGATGGCTTTTTTTTTGGGTAACGCAGGGCATGGTGACATCGGCGGAGCAGAGCGGCTGCACGGTGGGGATTGCCGGCTTCGGGACGGTCGGGCAGGCCGTGGCTCGCATTCTCTCCAGTGGTATCCATCCCGGTCTTCGTCTGACCCACGTCTGTAACCGGAACGTTGCTCGCAAACAGGCGGACTGGGTGGCGCCGGAGGTGGTGTGGACGGAGTCGTTTGACGAGCTGGTCAACAGTCAGGTTGACGTCATCGTCGAGCTGGTCGGCGGCTTGTCACCGGCGCAGGANTGGATCGAACTGGCATTGTCGGCAGGCAAGTCTGTGGTCACGGCCAACAAGCAGGTGATCGCACACGCTGGCCCTCAGCTGATGGTCCACGCCAGGCGGCAGAAGCGGCATCTCCTGTTCGAGGCGGCAGTCGCCGGGGGCATTCCGATTGTCCGGGCCCTGCGCGAGGGCGTGTGTGGAGACCAGCTATGTCGGATTCAGGGCATTCTCAACGGCACCTGCAACTATATATTGACGCGGATGGAGCAGGGGCAGGTGTCCTTCTCGGAGGTGCTCGCCGACGCTCAGCGCCTTGGCTATGCCGAGGCGGACCCGACCGCCGACGTAGACGGGTTCGATGCGCAGTCGAAACTTGCGATTCTGATCGGGGTGGGCCTGGGACGTGCGGTTCGGGCCGATGACATCCCGCTGTGTTCGATTACGCCGATCGACGCGATCGATTTTGTGTACGCGAAACGCCTCGGGTGCGTGATTAGACAGGTGGCCCGCGCAGAGCTGATCCCGGAGACGGGAGGGATACGAGCCGCTGTGCAACCGGCCCTCGTGCCCGAGGCCTCGTCGATCGGCCGCGTCGGCGGCAGCCAGAACATCGTGGTTGTCGATGGCAAGTTCGGTGGTGAGACGGCCCTGTCGGGACTTGGAGCCGGAGGAGAGCCCACCGCCGTGGCAGTGGTCTCGGATCTGCTGGCCATCGCGCGAGGGACGCCGGTGACACTCGACGCGTCGGATCATGAGTCTGCCGAGACGGAGCCGGTGACACATGAGTTCAAGGCGCCGCACTACGTCCGGTTCATGGTCGCGGACCGTCGAGGCATCATCGCCGCACTGGCTGAGGTCTTCTCGCGGCATGGTGTCAATTTCGACGCCTTGCTGCAGGAACCGGGGTGCTCGAAGGCCGAGCTCCCGTTCGTGATTACGCTCGAGGCGTGCAGCTCGTCGGCCGTGGCGGCGGCGCTGGGAGAAATCGAGCGATTCGATTTTCACGTGCGGCCACCGCTCTGGCTGCCGATGCTGCTGTAGTGGTCCGGTTGGTACGTACGGCGAGGCGTTGAGGGGTCGCACGCACGATCTGTCGTCGACCGTCTGCCACCGTCAGTGCGAACAGGGCCACCAAGGAAGAGGAGCACGGATGAGTGTCTTTGCCGGTCTACGTTGTGCGATGTGCAAGACCGAGTTTCCGGCCGAGGCATTGTATGTCTGCGACCAGTGTCTCGGGCCGCTGGAGGCGTGTTACGACTACGACGCCGCGCGCCGGACAATGACACGGGAGGCGATCGCGGACCGGCCTCGCAACCTGTGGCGATATCGCGAGTTGCTGCCGATCGTGGGGGACCCGCGGACCGGGTTCGACTCCGGGTATACCCCTCTGGTCCGCGCCGGCCGGCTGGCCGAGGTGCTCGGTGTCGAGGAGCTCTACATCAAGGACGACTCGGTCAATCATCCGACCCTGTCTTACAAAGATCGCGTTGTGCCGATAGCGGCGACGCGCGCCATCGAGCTCGGGTTCGACACGTTTGGATGCGCATCGACCGGGAACCTTGGAAACAGCGTGGCGGCGCATGCGGCTCGTCTGGGTTTGNCCTGTTACGTGTTCATTCCGAAGAGCCTGGAGCCTGGCAAGATCCTGGGGTCTGCNGTGTCCGGACCACATGTCGTGGGTATCGACGGAACTTACGACGACGTCAACNGGCTGTGTACACAAGTCGGGGACCGGTATGGGTGGGCGTTCGCCAACATCAACCTCCGGAGCTACTACGCCGANGGCGCGAAGACCTATGGNTTCGAGATTGTCGANCAGCTGGGGTGGCGGTATCCNCGGCACGTCGTGTCGCCGGTCGCTGGCGGCACGCTGTTGCCTCGGATCGGCCGNGCATTTCGGGAATTGCGCGAGATCGGGTTGGCGTCTGGCGAGCTGCCGCGGATTCACGCTGCTCAGGCCGCGGGCTGTTCGCCGGTCATCAACGCTCTGGAGAGTGGNGCCACGCATCCCGAGCCGGTCAAACCGGACACGATCGCCAANTCGATCGCGATCGGGAACCCGGCCGACGGGTACCAGGTGCTGGAGACCGTCCGGGGAAGCGGCGGGTCTGGCGCACGAGCGACCGATACGGAGATCCTCGATGCGATCGAGCTGTTGGCGCGGACGGAAGGGATCTTTACCGAGCCGGCCGGCGGTACGACCCTGGCGGCGACGATCAATCTGTTGAAGGCGGGCGCGATTTCGAAGAACGAGTCGGTCGTCGTCTGCATCACTGGCAACGGTTACAAGACCTCGAACGTCATGGCGGACCGCCTGGCGCAGCCAACGCAGCTCGGACGCTCGCTCCGTGAGTTCGAGGCGTTTCTGGCCGACCGGGCAGGGCAGCCGGCCAACGTCTGACGCGTTCCACAGCTGCTTCCGATCGCATCATGTCTTCGCCATCCTACAGTGAGATCGTCGAAGCCAACGGTCACCTGATCGACTCCCGTCTCCTGACGTCGGTGTTCGACAAGGTGATCGAGCGTGGCGCGCGGTACGAGGTGCTGGAGTTCACGATCGGTCGCACAAATGACGAGTTTTCGCATCTGCAACTGTGCGTGACGGCCGCGAGTCGTGAGGGCCTTCGCGAGCTGCTCGAAGAGTTGATGCCCCTGGGGTGTCACCCGCGGCCCGAACGGGAGGCCAGACTGGAAGAGGCCGGCGACGGGTTCGTCCCGGATGATTTCTACTCGACCACCAACCACCGCACCCAGGTCCACCATGATGGTCGGTGGATCGACGTCGAGCGGCAGCGCATGGACGCGGTCGTCGTGGTCGACCAGGGGCATGCATCGTGCCGGATGCTTCGCGATGTGCGGCCTGGCGATCTGGTGGTCTGTGGGGGGGACGGCGTCCGGGTCTCACCAGAGTTTCAGGAACGCGACCGACTCGGNTTCGCCTTCATGACCAACGACGTGTCNACNGAGCGACGNGTCGAGGTGAGCGTGGCGCGAGTCATACGGATGATGGAGGAGGTCAAGTCCGACGGCGGCCGCATCGTCGTTGTCGCCGGACCGGTNGTCATACACAGCGGAGGGGGCGGATACCTGAGCNGGCTGGTCCGGCAGGGTTGGGTGGACGGACTACTGACCGGGAACGCGTTGGCGGTACACGATGTCGAGNACGCGCTCTTTGGAACATCGCTCGGTATCGATCTCGACGCCGGCGTGGCGGTCGATGAAGGACACAAGAACCACATGCGCGCGATCAACTTCATCNGNGGGGTGGGGGGGCTTGGCGAGGCAGTACGGCAGGGCANTTTGCGCTCTGGCCTCATGCACGAGGTGATCACGCAGCNGGTGCCATACGTACTGGCCGGTAGCATCAGGGATGACGGTCCGTTGCCTGATACCGTCATGGACTTGATCGAGGCTCAGGCGCGCTATGCCGAGNTATTGCGCGACGCCAAGATGGTCCTCATGCTCTCGTCGATGCTCCACAGCATTGGTGTCGGCAANATGTTGCCCGCCTGGGTTCGAGTGGTATGTGTGGACATCAATCCGGCGGTGGTGACCAAGCTCGGCGACCGCGGGTCGTCACAAACNGCAGGCATTGTCACGGACGTGGGGCTGTTCCTGCATCANTTGGCGNCACAAATCGGCGACGCGANCGCCCCGGGAGGGNCGCGAGCCGCGGCGCCCGACGCGGTGGCAACAGGCGGGCACGACGCATGACCGAGCAGGAGAAGTCGGCCGTGCCGGTCGTCGTGCAAAAATACGGCGGGACCTCGGTTGGGACGGCTGAGCGGATTCTCGCGATTGCCGAACGCATNGAGCGCAATCTGCCGGAGACCCCCCGTCTCGTCGTGGTGCTCTCGGCAATGGGCAGCACGACGGATGAACTGGTGAGTCTGGCGCATCAAGTGTCCGAGCGACCGGCGGGCCGAGAAATGGATCTGCTGCTCTCGACGGGCGAGCAAATCACCGTGTCGCTGCTCGGTCTGGCGCTGCAGGACCGGGGCCTTGCGGCGGTCTCCCTCACGGCGCTGCAGTGCGGAATCCGCACCGACGGGGTGTTCAACGTCGCTCGGATCCGCAGCATCGACACCGAGCGGATCCGCNCCGAGCTCGACGCCGGGCGCGTGGTNATCGTCACGGGTTTCCAGGGCATCAACGACAGCAACGATGTGACGACACTGGGGCGCGGGGGCAGCGACATCACCGGGGCGGCGCTGGCGTCGGCTTTGGGCGCCGAGGCNTGTGAGATCTGCACCGATGTCGACGGGGTGTTTTCGGCAGACCCGTCACGGGTGCCGGGNGCGAGGTTGTGGGCTGAGATNAGCTACGAAGAGGCGATCGAGATGGCNTCGAGTGGTGCGAAGGTGCTGCATCCACGTGCGGCGGAAATCTGCATGGAATACGACGTGCCGATTCATGTGCGCAGCAGCTTTCATTTGCGCGANGGAACGTGGATTCGGGGAGGCGGGCAGATCATGGAACGAGCAGAGGTCGTTAGCGTTACCAGCGATTCGAAAATCGCGAAGATCACGCTGCTGGANGTGCCCGACGAACCCGGCATGGCGGCGCGAGTGTTTGAAGACCTGGCGAAGGCCGGGGTCAACATCCGCCTCATCATCCAGAGTGCCAGCTCCGAGCGCCAGGGGCGGATCACGTTCATCTTGGATCTCGAGTTCCTCGATGACGCCNGGGAGCTGGTTCAGCGGTGGGAGACNGAGGGGGTCACGAGCAGCGGGGTGGTCGAGAGCNATGTGGCGAAGATCTCGATCGTCGGGTCGCGGCTTGCCTCTAGCCCGGGCCTCGCNGCGCGGATGTTCGCGGCGCTGGGGCGTGCGGGAATCAACATCGACTGCATCAGTTCGTCGGAGATGAAGGTCGCGTGTGTGATNTCGGCCGACCGGCGCGACGAGGCNACTCGGGCCGTGCATNACGAGTTCTTTCCGGAGAATGAGACGGCCACCGCGAGCGCCTAGAGCGTGTCTGCGGGTGATGTTGAGAGATTCGCAACANCGGTGACGGTCGNACGGCGCAAGGGGTAGGNAAGCATGGGCGTGAANATCGAAGTCGGGGTGCTTGGCGCCACCGGCACCGTCGGGCAGCAATTCATCACGCAGTTGGCCGACCATCCGTGGTTCACGGTGGCCTGGGTCGGAGCGAGCGAGCGCTCGGCGGGGAAGGCGTATCGGGATGCCACCACNTGGCGGCTACCGGCGGCACGACCNGATCGGGTGGCCGAGATGACCGTCGAGACGGTCACCCCGGGGCGNGCNCCGCAGCTGCTNTTCTCCGGGCTGGACGCATCGGTCGCCGGAGAGGTGGAGACCGCGTTCGCCAGGGCGGGGCATATCGTTGTCAGCAACGCCCGGAATCACCGCATGGACCCGGTGGTGCCGCTGGTCATCCCCGAGATCAATGCCGATCATCTTCANCTNTTGAGCGCGCAGGCGGCGAAGGGNTGGTCAGGGCGCATNGTGACCAATCCGAACTGCTCGACAGTGGTNCTGGCGATGGCCGTGGCACCACTGCGGCAGTTCGGTCTACGGCAGATCATCGTGTCGACGCTGCAGGCGNTTTCCGGCGGAGGATATCCTGGAGTCGCGTCGCTCGACATCCTGGGTAACGTNGTCCCGGTGGTCCCCGGCGAAGAAGCGAAGATAGAAACCGAGACGAAGAAGATCCTTGGACAGGTCACCGCCGCGGGCGTCAAAGNGCATCCCGTCACTGTCAGTGCNAGCACGACTCGAGTGCCGGTGATCAATGGACATACCGAGGTCGTCACGGTGTCGCTGGACGCCGACCCTGGCCCCGACGCGGTAATCGAGGCGCTGCGTGGCTTCTCTGGCCGTCCGCAGGAGACAGATCTGCCAAGCGCGCCACCNCGGCCAGTGCTCTATCTCGATGAAGAGGACCGGCCGCAGCCCCGTCTCGATGCGGACCGAGACAACGGGATGACCGTGTGTGTCGGTCGGCTGCGTGCCTGTCCGGTGCTCGACTACAAGTTCGTGGCGATGGGGCACAACACCGTCCGTGGCGCGGCCGGCGTGGCGGTGCTCAATGCGGAGCTGCTGANNGTGGATGGGGTCGTNGGGTANTCNTTGNCCCAAGAAGTCAGGAGGCAGAAGGCAGGAGACAGCAGAAGCCGGTCGGCCTCGCCAGTTTCTGTTTCAGTTGTTGGATCGACTGCGGCCTCCCGGGTTCACGATTCAGTCGGGCGGAGGCGGTCGAACACGATCTGACCGCCGACCACGGTCATGAGGACACGGACGATTGGAATGTCATTTGACGGCACGGTGAGCAGATCGCGGTCGAGGATAACGAGGTCGGCGAGCTGCCCCACGGTCAATACGCCCTTGGTCTCTTCCTCGAAGCTCGCATATGCCGCCGCGGTCGTATAGGCCCGGAGNGCCTCCTCGACGCTGAGGCGCTGTTGCGGCACCCAGCCTTGCGGGTGGAGCCCGTCGAGCGTGCGACGGGTCACCGCCGCGTAAATGCCGTCGATCGGAGTGCCCCGGTCGAGCCACCCACTNCCNAAGCTCACGATCGCGCCGGCNTCGAGCAGGGCACGAAACGGAAAGCTCGTGCGCGCCCGTTCCGCGCCCAACTGCCGGTTGANCCAGCGTCCATCGTGCAATGTCGAGNANGGCAGTGCACTGGCCAGTACGCCGCTGNTCGCGAACCGNGCGACGTCGACGGGNTGGAGATGCTGCGCCAGCTCGACCCGGAAGCGTCGGTCACGTGCGTNGTGACGGTCGACGATCTGCTGGTGCAGATCGAGCGCCGCCTCGTTGGCGCGGTCTCCGACCGCCTCGACCAGGACTTGCATGCCGGCAGCATCGGCGGCGAGGGCCAGTGGACGGATGGTGTCGATGTCGACGCCGAGACGTGCGCTCACGCCAGGGGCATCCGNATACGGAGCGTCGAACGCCGCGGTCCGCGCCACGAGCGATCCGTCGAGGTCGACGTGAACGGCGCCCACNCGCAACCAGTCGTCTCCGCGCCCGTCAGNGCCACCGAACGCGCGCGNACCGAGGGCGCGGTCGAGACGGACCCAGGTGTCGATCGGCACGGCGGCGTAGANACGNAGGCTGAGTCGACCAGCCCTCCTGGCCCGCGAGAACACCTCGAGATCGTCCCAGTCGCCAATGTGATGCACCGAGGTCACGCCGCGCACGGCCGCTTCACCGAGTGCGCGATCGAGGGCGCGGTCGCGCGCCGCCGGNGGCGGTGCCGGNATGGCCGCCTCGAGTCGCTGCATGGCGGTACCGGTCAGGATGCCCGTNAGGGTGAGGCCTGTCGCATCATCGCCGGNGGTGTGGGCGCCGGGGTCCCCGACGACAATACCGGCCTGCTCGAGTGCCACACTGTTGGCCAANCCTAGCTGCCGGTCTCGCTGCACGAGCCAGATCGGATGGTCCGGGCTGATCGCGTCGATCCAGTCACGGTGAGGCAGCGTGTCGNCCCAGAGGCGCTGGTCCCACTCGCGTCCGAGCAGCCACGTGCCAGTGGGGCGGTTGTTGGCCGCATCGGCAACCCGGGTGACGAACTGTCTGCGNGACCGGGCGGTCGCCAGGTTCACGGTGTNGGTTGGGTCCCCGAGNTCGAGCAGGTGGGTGTGGGTGTCGATGAANCCGGGGAGCACCAGACGCTGGCGCACATCAATCACTTCCGCATCGTCCGCNAGCANCTCGATGGCGTCGCTGGTGCCGACCGCGACNATTCGGCCGTCGGTCACCGCCAACGCGTCGACCCANGGCCGGGCCGGGTCTCCCGTCCAGATANGGCCGTTGACGATCGCCAGGTTCACCGAAACCNGGATGANTTCGACCGGGTTGCCGCACGAGGCGAAGGTCAGGCAGACGGCAACGAGGCAGGCGACCCCGGCCTGTCGCGCGATTCCAGTCAGGCGTCGCGCCATGTGAGTGGTGGAAGACCTCGGGGCGGCGTCCGCCGGCGATCCTGTCAGTTGGCCGCGCTGGTTCCGGCGGTGTATTCCAGGAGCAGCCGGACTGGGGCGCTGCCGGCAAAGAGCGAGGGCACCGTCTCGCGGTCTGCGCCCGGCCGCAACGTTGCCGTCACCTCGATCTGGCTCCCGCTCGGGAGCACGCGGGGACCGTCTAGCCAGTAGCGTGTCGGCCAGCCTAGGTCCGGTTCGTGAATCTGGAGGAGCGGCTGCCGTGTGCCATCTGGAAGCACTCCCTCGATTTGCAGCTTGACCGCCTCGATTTCGATCTCCGGCAGCAAGCCCAGCAAGCTGACCTCCTGGTCGAGAGTATGGCTGAAGGCCAATTGACGCCCGTTCGGCTCGTCGGGCGAGCTCAGCACCGTGTGGGTGATCGCACTGACGTCGTCTTCGGTCAGATGCAGCCCCAACCTTGTCTGGTCCGTGAAATCTTGCCCCTCGGTAATCCACGTCTTCTTGTAAAGCACCCTGGCCACGATGTCTGCGCCGTCGGGAAGAGCATAGCCGACCGTGTCGAGCTTGACGGCGCTTTGTCCGGGCCACCACACCGCGATTGGCTGGGCGCTGTCGAACCCGGAGGCGAAACCGAGTCCGGCATCGGCGTCGTCGGCGGTCCGCGCCTGGCCCGATGTGTCGATGTAGACCGAGACATGACGCACAACTGCCCGGCTTCCCGGTATGACGTCCACACCGGTCACCCAGCGATCGCCTCCGACGTCGGTCGGCAGTACGAAGTAGCGGACAGTTTCGTTCGTGCTGGCGTCGATCGTGAACGGCTCAGGTGGTGTCAACTCCAGGGTGGGGGTGCCGAGCGTCCAATCGTCCGTCGGCGTCGGCGCGGTCGGGGTCTGATCCAGCGGCCCCTGCGGATAGCCGCCCGAGGACCACTCGAGGATCATGTCCATCTCGTGCGCCGGCAGAATATGCCCGTTTGCGAAGTCGCCGAAACCGTCTTCCGCCTTCCAGGGCGGCATCCGCAGGCCGAGCACTTCTTCACGAATCGATTGCGTCCACGGGAACGCTTCGTCGTAGGTCAGCAGAGACATCGGCGCCACGCCGCCCTCGACATGACACCCCCCGCATTGGCGCTGGAAGATCGGAAAGAGGTGCTCGTTATAGGTGAAACGGGACGCGATCGCGGTGTGACCGCTGGTGGTGCCGCCGAGCAGCATGACGCCCACGCCGATCGCACATCCGATGACCCATCCGGTGTGACGTTGCATCTCAACTCCCCGTGTCGGTTCACCCTGAGCTACCGCACCCGCGCCCGCATCATGGTGTGCCAGGTGTGCCAGGTGTGTCGTAGATCGTGCCGATGGTGACGACTGCTGTCCCGAAGACACCATACGCGCTATCGACGTCGTTCTTGTTGCCCAAGTCGCCATACCAGTCGAGCAGATAGGCGGCGCGCACGAGGTGCCGCACGGCAATCCGCACCTGGTTGCGGTCGCCCACCGGCAACTCCGACCCGTGATCTTGCAGCGCCAGAGCGAGCTCCTTGGCCTGCAGGGCGGGGATGAAGATTTCTGTGAACGCCCCGCGTCCGATCATCTCCGCGATCTGCTGGCTTCGCGAGACAATTTCGGTGGCGATCTGTCCGGCATCGGCCGGGATGTCCGGCAAGATCCGCTGCGCCAGGGGGACCGCCGCCGGCGCATCTCCTAGGGTGGACCCGGTGACGGCGCCGGGCGCATCCTCGACGGTGAGCTCGGCGAAGATGAAGTCGAACCGCTCGGCGGGGAAGTCCTCCTCAAAGATCACCTTGGCAGTCACCTCCGCCGGGACGCTCCCCTGCGGGATGAGGGCTTCGAGAAATGCTCCATCGGGGCTCGCGAACAGGTCGAACACCTCTACTTCGATAAACTCGTCGGTTTTCTCGTCGTAGGCTTCTTCGGTCACGGCTCGACCGGTCCAGGTGCTGATGTCGACCGGATCCCGGTAGTTGTCGGTTGCATACAACCTGAACACACCCGGTTCAGGGTACGTGCCCTCGATGTGATGGAAACTGTCTGGCGCCATGAAGACGGTGCCGCCGTGCTTCGGGCCGTGATCCATGTGCGCCCCGGCCGCTGCATCGACCACACCGCACGACAGCATGACCGCCCCGTAGAAAGGGTTGCGCACCGGGCCATCGCGTTGCACCCAGGACGCCCCGTTGTCATACATCGGGCAATACGCGCGAGCGAATCCCTGAGGCAGTTCCAACGAGACGAGCGATTCGGAGAGCGGCTTGAACCGCGCACGGAGCTCTTCGATGTCGCCTGCCTGGAGCGCGGCCTCAGCCAGCGTCAGCGTCTCGCCGTCGGTGATACGGGCGAACTCCTCGAGCTGGGTCCGTGCCTCCTCGAGATCGTCGGCCGCCAGCGCCTCCTGAATCTCGACGTACTCGGCCAGCTGCGCTTCCAGGTCGGCAGGCGCTTGGGCCGACGCAATCTGGGGGGCGTAACCGCTGGTCGCCAGCGCTATGACAATACTCAGTAGAAGGATTGGAACAGGCCTGTGCATTGCTTCACCGCTTCACCGTGGTGTCCATGTCGGCAACAGTAGCCGTGACACACGTGGAGCCACAGGTCGCCACTGCCAGGATCTGACTCTTCGCAAAAAAGTATACAACGTGCAAAATACGGGAAGCAATGAAACGGACGACAGGTGCCGGACATCCGGAAGCGGCCGAGTTCCTCGACGAGCTGCGTGTGGCCAGGCGATTGTCGCCAAACACGATCGTCGCCTACCAGCGGGACCTCGACCGTCTCGCAGGCTTTGCTGAAGGCCTGGACCGAGCATCGGATACGCTCGAACGCCACGACCTCGAGGCGTTCGTGCGCCAGCTGATGACGTCGGGTCTCTCACCGCGCTCGGTCGCGCGTATCGTTGCCTGCGTGCGCGGGTTTTATCGATTCCTCGTCAAGGAGGGGCATCTACCTGCCAGTCCGGCCGACGATCTTCGGGCACCGCGATCCTGGCCCGCGTTGCCGCGGTTTCTGTCGATTGATGAGGTCGAGCGGTTGCTGGCCCAGCCGGATGTCGGCAAGCCAGTCGGCCTCAGGGATCGGGCGTTGCTCGAGCTGCTCTACGCGACGGGGATGCGCGTCACTGAGCTGGTCACGCTCAAGACCGGAGATGTCAGTCTCGATGGCGGCTACCTCACCTGTCTGGGGAAGGGGGCGAAGGAGCGCGTCGTGCCGATCGGTCGGGTCGCCGTCAACTGGGTCGGGCGGTATCTCGCGTCTGCCCGCCCTGCCTTACTCAAGGGCCGCGAGGCCACCTGTCTCTTCGTCAATGCGCGCGGTGGGCGGAAGCTGAGCCGCGTCGGCTTCTGGAAGATCATCAAGAAGTACGGCCGCCAGATGGGGCTTGCCCAGGAGCTGAGCCCGCACGTGCTACGGCATTCGTTCGCCACGCATCTGCTCGAGCGTGGCGCCGACCTCCGGATGATTCAGACACTGCTCGGGCACGCCGATCTATCGACCACGCAAATCTACACCCACATCCTCGATGCTCGGCTCAAGGCCGTGTACGACGAGTTTCATCCGCGATCCTGAGGCGCGCGAGGGGCCGTGGCGCCATTGACCCGGTCACGAGCCTTTGTTATCGTTAGCGGATCTCTTGCTCTTCCGTGTGGACGTCAAGGGGCACTGACACCGGAGAGCAGTCGTGCAGGACACCGAAGCCGGTAACCGGTCGGCGCTCGAACGGCCGTGCTAGGTTCGGCCCACACCACGAGCTCGTTTTCACCTACGACAATTCGCGACAGCTGTAAGGAGCACGCCATGCGCCGTACCGGGCAATATCTCTTCACCTCGGAGTCTGTCACCGAAGGACATCCGGACAAGATCGCCGATCAGGTATCTGACGGCATTGTGGACGCCGTGCTCTCCGACGACCCGCGTGGGCGGGTCGCCTGTGAGACCCTGCTGACGACCGGTCTCGTGGTGATTGCCGGAGAGGTCACCACGACTGGCTCGACCGACTTCACCGAGGTCGTGCGCGAGACGATCCGAAACGTCGGATATACGCGGGCCAAGTATGGCTTCGATGCCGACACCTGTGCCGTGCTCTCGTCGATTCACGGGCAGTCTCCAGACATTGCCATGGGGGTGGACCCGGGTGGCGCCGGCGACCAGGGGCTGATGTTCGGGTACGCATGCTCGGAGACCGAGTCCCTGATGCCTCTGCCGATTACGCTCGCGCACGAGCTTTGTCGCGGCCTCTCGCGAGCCCGGCGTGACGGCGTCATCGACTATCTGCGCCCGGACGGCAAGTCGCAGGTCACGGTGCAGTATGACGGGGACACGCCGGTGCGTGTCGACGCGGTGGTGGTCTCCAGCCAGCACAGCGAGCACGTCAGCAACGAGCGTATCCGCGAAGACGTGATCACGCACATCATCAAGCGGACCGTGCCCGAGCACCTGCTTGATGACAAGACGCACATCTACGTCAACCCGACCGGGCGGTTTGTAACCGGCGGCCCGCATGGCGACGCTGGTGTAACCGGGCGAAAGATCATCGTCGACACTTACGGCGGGGCCGCGCCGCACGGCGGCGGCGCCTTCTCTGGCAAGGACCCCACGAAAGTCGACCGGTCGGCGAGCTATATGGCGCGCTATGTTGCCAAGAACTGCGTGGCGGCCGGTCTGGCCGACCGCGTGCAGGTGCAGCTGGCCTACGCCATCGGTGTCGCCGACCCGGTCTCGGTGCTGGTTGAAACCTTCGGCACCGCGAAGGTGGGCGAGGAGCGGATTGGCACTCTTGTCCGTGAGCACTTCGAGCTGACCCCAAAGGGCATCATCGAGACGCTGGATCTACGCCGACCGATCTACCGACAGACTGCGGCGTTCGGTCACTTCGGTCGGTCCGAACCTGAGATCACCTGGGAGCACACCGACAAGGCAGACGCCCTGCGCGTCGCGGCGGGTCTGTAGCTCGCGTAGCGCCGGACAACTGTCTTCGGCACACGAAGCCGGTTGTCGTGGTCGCTTTGTGACGGTATAAGAATAGGGCATACGACCTATTCTCTCCACATCCACTGCCGTGCGGAGCCTGCACGTCCTCACTCGCTCAAGGCAAACCCTCAGCCCGGCCAAGGCGCACGTCTCTCAGGTAGGAGCGGACCGGTGATGGTATCAAGTACGAACGGCGAGCAGCAGGTAGACCGCTGACCCGCCGAAGAGCACGTTGGGGGCCCAGGCCGCAAGCAGAGGAGTGAGCAAGCCGGCGCTACCGATGGCAGCGAAGATACTGATGACTATCCAGTAGGATATCGCCAGCACGATCCCGATGCCGACGCCATACATTGCACCGTGGCGACCGGTGGTCACCGCAAAGGGTACGGCGATCAAGGTGAGAATGAGCGTGACGAAAGGGAAGGAGAGCTTTCGCTCGAGCGAGACCTGCAGCGCGACTACGTCAACACCGCTAGCTTGGAGCTCGTTGATGTGGAGCTCCAGTTCCTGGTAGCTCATGCGTTCGGAATCTGGACGCTCGGTGGCAAAGTAGTCGGGTGGCTCGATTGCGAGCTCGCTCTGGTCGGCCGTCTCGAAGGCATCAGCCTCCTCGCCTTCATCGAATCTCCGAATCCAGACATCGCTCGCTTGCCAGCCTTCGTCGAACACCGCCTGGTTGGCGTATGCGCGCTCGGCAAGCTTCCAGTCGTCCTGGGCAAACCGGTAGGTGGTCAGCCCGTGCAACTCCTCCTTGTCAGGGTCGAAGTGGAGATAGTTATAGATATCCCCATCCGAGCTCATGACCCATTTCCTGTTCAGGATGTCGAACGTCTGTGGTGTGACTCCGCGGATTACGTCCCGAATGGATTCCGCGCGCCGGTTCGCATCCGCCAGAAAGCTCTCGCCCATGGCGAACAGCAGACCGCTCCAGACCAGCGAGAAGAGAAGCAGCGGTAGGGAAGCCCGATAGAGGCTGATACCGCACGCCTTCATCACCGTGAGCTCGCTGCTCTTGGTCAGGAGACCGACCGTCACCAGGGTCGCCACGAGCGCGGAGATCGGCAGCACGAAGTACACGAACTGCGGCGTGGCGAACCAGAAATATTCGAAGATGGTCCGCACGGTCGTCTCGCCCTTGAAAAGCTTGTCCGAGAGGTCGACAAAAGTCGAGATATAGAAGATGCCGAGCAGCCCCACGAACGAGAGCATCACGATCTTCAAATATTGCTTGCCGACGTAGCGGTCCAGCAGGCTCAGCAAGCTCATACCCGAGCCGACGGCCACGCCCGTGTCTTGTACAGCGATCGTCGCCGGCGTGTGGACAGGCTCCGTCCCATCCACCGGCAGCGACTTGGCGCCGCGACGCGGCAGAATGGTGAACCCGAGAGAGAGTCGTCGCCCTGCCGAGCGGGCACGCCAGACGAGCAGAGCCACGCCACCGGCGAACAGGATGATGTTGGGCAGCCACAACGCCAGGTGCGGCGAAATGACTGCGCCTTTGGCCATCCCTTCGGCGCTGTACATGATGATGTAGTAGGCGAAGATGACACCGATCCCCAGGGCGAAGCTGGCAAGCTTGCCGTCCTTGCGACTCGTCACACCGAGCCCTAGACCGATTAGCACGAAGACGAGGCAGGCCACCGGTAACGAGAACTTCCGGTGAATCCACATGATCTCGTTGTGCGGCGACAAATCCTGCGTCCGTATCTCCGCCACCCGGGCCTGCAGCTCCGGAATCGTCATTTCGGCCAGGTCGCGACTGGGTCCACCGTCGGGGAATATCGTCTCCGGGTCGAGACGAATGATGCTCTCTCTGAACGTTTCCACGTCGTAAACGGCGGGGTCCTCCTGGTCGACGCGATGCATGCTGCCAGAGGTCAGGATGACATGCACCTGCCGCTCTTCTTGGTTGAGCACCACACGGCCCTTTTCGGCTATGTAGACCAGAGGCTGAGCCGCATCCCGGCTGTCGGCGAGGAAGACGTCCATCCAGCCGGTGCCTTGAACGTCGACATCGCCCACATACAGCACCAGACCAGGGAAACCCTGATGAAAGACGCGGGGTTTGACCTGGTCATCGGTCTGGGTCGCCAGCGTGCGGAAGGTGATTTCGCGGAATGCCTGGTTCGCGTCGGGTAATGCCACAACCAGGGTGTAGCAGGTCGCAGCGGCCGCGATGACGCCCAGCACGGCGACCGGCCAGAGCATGCGGTAGATACTGATGCCACAGGCTTGCAACGCCACGGTTTCGCGGTCGCCAGACATCCTTCCGAGTCCCATCAGGAGACCGATGAGGACCGCCATGGGGATGGTGACGCCCAGTCCCTGGGGAATGAGCGTCACCATCAGCTGGACGATCGTCCAGGCATCCACACCCTTTGTCATGAGTACCTGCGCGTATTGCATGATCGGCGGGATCATGAGCACGAAGGTAAACAACAGAAGACTGAGAAACACCATCGGAAGTGCCTCTCTCAGAATGTAGCGGTCGATGATGCGCAGCATTGCAGTCTCTGAATCTTATCACCCTGATGTATCGGCTCGAGAGTGGGGAAGGGGTGCCCCTTCCCCGCCGGTGCAGAAAGACGGAAGCGCACTCTTCGAAAGATGCGCCAGAGTTCGGCTTGAATAGGGTCTCGCGCCCAGCTGGCTCGACGTCAGATGTCGAATGTGGCGGGCGAGCTGGACCCGTAGCTCGGCTGTGTCGACATTCGTGGGCACGGCTAACGCCGTGCCTCGAAGGCCTAAAGGCCTGCGCCACAGAACCAACCCAGATGAGCACTGGGTTTGGAGGTCTTGAACAGACTCGATTCACCCGGGTCCGCTGTTCGCTGAGCGAACCGAACAGCGCCACGCCGCCTGGCTGGTGTCCCTCGCCTTACGGCACAGCGTTGCTATTTGCACCGATGTTCGCTGCAACCTCGAACCGTTCTTGATGGAGAGTGGCGGGGAAATCCAAACGCCACGCGACCCCTTGATCAGACTCAAGAAATTCTGCCTCCGCGGTCCTAAGTCCCTTGTATTTCTTGCGTCTGATAAGGGGTGTTATGTTAACTTATGACTCGGGTCGCCCAAGCCAAGCCCAGAAACGCCAGGATGCGCCCCTATCCTACGAATGCTTGGGCTTGCGCAGTGCGCTCGCGCAAAGGTGTCCACGCTGTCTGCGGTTGATTGTGGGAACTGCGCGGGCCGCTTGACGCTGGCCTGACGAGCGTCTCCGTCAAGGAGCCCGGAGCGGTGTCAGTCGGCCTGCTTCAGCTCTTCGATGATCTCGGTCAGTGCGGTGATGATTTCGTCGCGGTCGACGCGCGACTTGCGGAACTTCAGACTGAGGTTGAATGTCTTCGCAGGTGGAACGTACTTGAAGGTGAACGCCTTCGGCCGGCCTGGCTTCGCCTTCGCAGTTGCAGCTCTCGCCTTTTCTCGTGTCGTCGGGCCAGCTCCCCTGGATAGCTGCTCGACGAGGGCGATCATTTTCTTCTTGTCGCCCTGCCTAACAACCTGGAGAAGCAGCGACTTGGGCGTAATGTCGGCCAGCCGACAAAGATCTCGAACCTCGGATGGCATCGCGTTGAGGCTGAGCGACTCGGTCACCGAGGTTCTCGACTTCCCAAGCCGGCGGGCCAGCTCCTCGTGCTTGAAGCCGTGGTCCTGGACAAGGGTGTGCAGTGCCTCCGCTTCTTCAAACGGGCTCAGGTCCTTTCGCTGCAAATTCTCTACTAGCGCGATCTCGATCAGCTCGGCGTTATCGACGTCACGGATGACCACCGGAACTTCCCGTAGCTCAACTCGGGCGGCCGCTTGATAGCGTCGCTCTCCCGCCACGATCTGGAACCGGCCTCGGCGCTGTCTGACGATGAGCGGTTCGATGATGCCCTTCTCGGCGATCGACGCCATCAGCTCCGAGAGGTCGCCCATCACCTGTCTGGGTTGGTCCGGATTCGGGTCGACCTGGTCAATCGGGACCATGCGTCCAATCGGTGTCCCTGAAGAAGCGGCCAGTGCCTCGACATAGTGCTCGTCGTGGCGCATCGTCACAGCGGTCGGGAGTCCTCGCCTAGGCACGGTCCATCACCTCCTCGCACAGGCTGTAGTAATCAGAAGCCCCTCTTGAGTCCGGCGCGAATGAGAAGATCGACTCGCGATACGCCGGGCTCTCTTCGAGGCGCACGTTCTTGGAAATGACGGTCCTGAAGACCTTCGGGCCGAAGACCTTGTTGATCTGTTTCTGAATGTCTCGGCCAAGAGAGGTGCGCTTGTCGAGCATCGTGATCAGGACACCAAGGATTTCCAGTTTCGGATTCGCTCGTGTCCGGACCTTTTCGATTGTCTCGAGCAGGTCGTCGGTGCCTTCGAGCGCAAAATATGACGACTGAATCGGAATCAATAGATGGCTCGCGGCAACCAGCGCATTGACCGTTAGCAGCCCGAGTGTCGGAGGGCAGTCGATGACGACGTAGGGAAATCGTTTTGCCAGCGGTGCGAGCAGATCCTTGAGCCTGAAGTGCGCGTCGAGCTCGCCAACGAGTCGAGCCTCGAGTTTCGCCAGCGAGATGCGGGCAGGCGCCACAGACAAGTTTTCCTGCTGCTCCGCCGGCACGATCACATCAGCCAAGGCGCAGTCCCGATTGGCAAATGCATCATAGACGGACACCGAGATGAGCTCACGCGACACAAACGACAGCGTGCTGTTCCCTTGCGGATCGAGATCGATCAGCAGCGTCTGTTTGCCACGGAGTGACAGCGCCGCTGCCAGGTTGATCGCCGTGGTCGTCTTTCCGACCCCGCCCTTCTGATTGGCGATCGCGACGATCATCTTGAACGGCACGGGCGACGTGGTTTCCTTGGGTTGCTCTGAGCGGAGGATCAGTACGAGGAATTATTGTAGGAAAGGGCCACGCGAAGTGTCAAGTCCTGGGCAGCGGCTACATCTTGTATTTGCCCAGTTCCTCGGGGTCGAGGGCCTCGAGCCATTTTTGCAGCCGTTCTGAATCGCCCTTGTCTGGCTGTATATCCAGCGATTTCGCATTCTCGATGACCGTGTCCTCTGCGAAGATTGGCGCCTTGACCCGTAGCGCCAGCGCGATGGCGTCACTGGGTCGTGCATCGATGGCCACCAGCTCGTCCCCCACCCGGAGATGAATAACGGCGTAAAACGTATTCTCCTTGAGGTCGCTGACCACGATCTTCTGCACGTCTCCTTTGAGGTCGTGAATGACATTCCGCAGCAGGTCATGTGTCATCGGTCTCTGCATCGGAACGTTCTCGATCTGCAGGGCGATCGCGTTGGCCTCGAAGATGCCGACCCAGATTGGCAAGACTCGCTGTCCCTCGCTGTCGTGCAGGATGACGATCGGCATGTTGGTGATCGGATCGACCATCAACCCTTTGATTGTCATCTCGATCAGCATCGTCAGTTCCTTTCACCGGCAACCGGCGGGCGGTCCCGGCCGAACTGAAACGTGGCCGCTTGGTCCCCAATCGCCGTCGCCGTATCCACCAGCTCGCCTCGCAGACTGAACGGTCCGCTTTGGGAAATGCGGACGCGCATGAGCTGTCCGAGTAGCTCCCTGGGCGCGTTGAAATTCACGACGGTGTTTCCGGAGGTCCGTCCGGCGAGCTCCCACGCGCGCTTCCGACTCGTCGAATCGACCAGCACTTCCACGACGCTGCCAACGCGTCTGCGATGAAGCTCGTCCTGGATCCCCTTTTGCAGCTCTTGCAACGCGACGATTCGTTTGGTCTTTTCGGTGGGCGGCACATCGTCGGCTTGCTGCTTCGAGGCCAGCGTGTTCGGTCTCTCCGAGTATTTGAATGAAAACATGCTGTCATAGCGGACAGTCCTGGTCAGGCTGATCGTGTCCTCGAATTCGTCCGGTGTCTCTCCGGGGAACCCGACGATCATATCGGTCGATAGCGCGATGTTCGGCATCGCCGCTCTCAGGCGGTCGACCAGATTCAGATAGTCCTCGCGGGTGTGGCGGCGTCGCATGCGGGTCAACACAGTAGTCGAACCGGATTGGACCGGCAGATGCAGGTGCCGGCAGACCTTGGGCAGGGCCCGCATGGCGGCGATCATCCGATCGGTGACGTGTCGCGGGTGCGGGCTCGCAAAACGAATTCGCTCCACCCCTGGGACGTCGTGCACCAGCTCGAGCAACTGGGCGAAGTCGCAGTCCGCACGGTCGGGTGCGACATAGTGGTTGACGATCTGTCCGAGGAGGTGAATCTCGCGATGACCCTCGGCGGCGGCAAGGCGAACCTCTTCGACGATCTCTGCAGCCGGTCGCATTCGCTCGTGCCCGCGTGTGAAAGGGACGACGCAGAACGCGCAGAAGTCATTACACCCCTCGATGATCGTGACCGAAGCCTTGACCGGGTCGGACCGGCGCGCGACCCCGAGCGGAAAGGAGACGTTGTCATAGGGATTGATGTCGACCCGCTCCGGGCGGTCCCGGGCTAGCTGGTCCACCATCGCGGGCAAACGGGTCAGGGCCTGTGTTCCGACAACGAGATCGACTCGGCGCCCCCGTTCGAGCAACGCACGTCCTTCCTGCTGAGCCACACAGCCGGTCACCGCGACGATAGGTCGCTTGCCTGAGCCGTCGACTGGCACCATCCCCAGTTCGGTGTAGAGGCGCTCCTCGGCTCGCTCGCGGACACTGCAGGTGTTGATGACCACGAGGTCGGCGTCGTCGGCGTCCGCAGCCGGCTCGTAACCCGCCTGATCGAGCAGGCCGGACAGGCGCTCCGAGTCGTGAACATTCATCTGACAGCCGAAGGTGTCGATGAAGTATTTCCTGGCCACGATGCTACTTTCGCCTTTCGCTTTCGCCTTTCGCCCCTGCGGTAACCTTCGCTTTTTCTTTGTCTGTCGAAGTCAGGAGCTCGCGCGCGCTCTCGAGCACATTGCTCGAGACACGTGTGCCGGTCATCATCCTCGCGATCTCCGATGCCCGGCTCTCGTCGGCCAACCGCTCCACAGCGGTCGCCGTCCGCCCGTCGCGAACGGTCTTGGTGACGCGATGGTGACTCGTTCCATAGATGGCGATCTGAGGCAGGTGGGTCACACAGAGCACCTGATAGCGGTCAGCGAGCGTTCGTAGCTTCGCGCCAACACGCTCGGCCGCCTCTCCCCCGATGCCGGCATCGACCTCGTCGAAGACCAGCGTCCTCCCCGACGAGTCTGCCGGCGTAACAGCAGTTCTCAGTGCCAGCATCACGCGCGACAGCTCTCCCCCGGAGGCGATCCGGGCCAGCGGCCTAACGTCCTCACCGGGGTTGGCGGAGAAGTAGAACTCTCCCTGGTCGATGCCTCGGTCGGTCCACCGCTCCTCCGCGTCTGCGACAGGCGCCGACTCGTCGAACACCACCTCGAACCGCGCGCGCTCCATGGCCAGGTCGCCCAGGCCACGCTCGAGAGCTCGCGCCAGCTTCGTGGCGTGGGCTTGTCGCTGCTCGGAGAGCACGGTGGCGATATCGAGATAGGCATCGCGGGCCGCTGCGACCTGCTCGACCAGTTCCGCCTCACGCTCCGTGCCGCCCGTCAGCTCCGCTTCCTCGTCGCGCAATTGGTCGCGCCGGCTGATGACATCGGCAATCGTGGGGCCGTAGCGTCGCTTCAGCCGATCGAGCCTGGCGAGGCGATCCTCGACCGCCTGTAGACGCTCCGGCGAGGCGTCGACGCCACTCGCATAGGGGCGCAGGGCGTACACCAACTCCTCGAGTTGCGATGCGATGGCGTCCCGAGCATCAAGATGCGGCGTAAAAGCGGGGTCGAGCGCTGCGAGCTCACCCACATGCTTCCATACCCGGTCGAGCGTGCCCAGCGCCGCGCCGTCTCCGTCGTAGAGGGCGGCGTAGCTCTCGCTCGCCAGTCGATGTAGATGGTCGGCGTTGGCCAGAATCTGCTGCTGGGCAGCCAGGGCGTCGTCCTCGCCTTCCGACGGGTCCGCGTCTTCGATGTCGCGCAGTTGAAGGGCCACCGTTTCAGCCCGCTCGTCGCGGCTCGCCATCCGCTCCCTGAGGCGCTCCAGATCCGAGGCAACCTGGCGCCAGGTACCAAATCGGTCGCGCACATCCCCACGCATGGCGCCGAGCGTCGCGTATCGGTCCAACAGTTCGAGGTGGCTTGCCGGATCGAGCAACGCCTGGTGCTCGTGCTGACCGTGTAGGTCGAGTAGCTCGGCGCCCAGCTGCCGCAGTGTGCTCGTCGACACGAGGCGATTGTCGACGAATGCCCGGCTGCGACCTTGCGCGGAGACCTCCCGGCGGAGCACCCGCTCGCGTCCGTCTGGAGTCTCGGCTGCCGCCTCGACGACCGCTTTGTGCGCACCGGTACGAACGAGATCAGACGACGCGCGTCCTCCACGCAGCAGACCCAGAGCACCAACCACTATCGACTTTCCGGCGCCGGTTTCTCCCGTCAGAACATTCAGGCCGGGGTCGAGCTCGATCTCGAGGTGGTCGATAACGGCAAGGTCTCGGATGCTGAGAAAGCGGATCATCGGCCAAAGCGGACCATCGGAAAGGACCTTCGCGCGACGGTCCGACCCTGTCGACCTATGTTCGAGGTGGACCGAGAAGTGCCATCGTATCATATATTTGACAGCTGTTCGGTGCCGTGCTACTCTTCCCCGTCGGCGCTTTCCCAGCGGCGCGCTTAGTAGTAAACGGAGGGTTCGTGCGTACCTTTGGTTACTACGCCATCGCCCTGCAGTCGCAGGCGCTTGGCGCGTCGGGAGAAGGTGTGGGTGGAGACGTCCTGGCATTGGTTGCGGCCGCGTCGCCGCTTCAAAAGGGAGTCCTCCTCATCCTCGCTCTCTTTTCAATCTCTTCGTGGGGCGTTGTCTTCCTCAAGCTGTGGCAGTTCCGCCGGCTTGAGCAACAGACGTCGAGTTTTCTCGATATCTTCAGACGCAGCACGAAGTTTTCTGAGGTGCAGCCGGTCTGCCGATCGCTGACTCACAGTCCGCTGGTCGGTGTGTTCCAGGCCGGATACGCCGAGCTCAACACACAGCTGCGTCAGGGGGATGCGGCGCCGGACTCAGCCGGACGACCATCCACCGCCATCGGTCGTCCAACATTACGAAGCTTCGACGCGCTGGATCGGGCGCTGCTTCGAGCGGCCGCCGTGGAGATCAACAAGTTGGAGCAACGGGTGCACCTGCTCGCGACGACCGCGAGCATCACGCCGTTCATCGGGCTGTTCGGCACCGTGATGGGCATCATGGCCGCATTCACTGGCATTGCCGAGACTGGATCGACGAATCTGGGTATCGTGGCGCAGCCCATTGCCGAAGCGCTCATCGCGACGGCGGCCGGTCTGGCGGCGGCGATTCCGGCCGTGTACTTCTACAATTACCTGACGCACAAGGTGAAGATCTACATGTCGACGATGGAGGACTTTTCGATGGAGTTTCTGAACATCGCCGAACGGAACTTTACCTAGCGACGGGGACGTCTACCAGAGAAACGGGTCGGGTATGCCCAAGATTCAGGAACATGGCGCGGGAGGGACGCACGGAGGACGGCGCGGTCGGATGCCGCGGCACGCGTCGACGTCGCTGTCCGAGATCAACGTCGTGCCACTGGTCGACGTCATGCTCGTGCTGTTGATTATCTTCATGGTCGCGGCGCCGATGATGCAGCGTGGGCTCGACGTGACTCTGCCGGTCGCGCGCCGTGCGGAGCAGATCACCGCCGAGCGCCTCTTCGTGACAATCCCGGTGTCGTTTCGCGACGACCGCATCGTTCAGGTCGGCGACGATCAGGTGCGGGTGGAGCTTCTGGTCGAACGGATGCGGGAAGAACTGGTCGACCAAGCCGACAAGGAAGTGTTCGTGCGTGGTGATGAGGCGATCACCTACCAGGAGTTGATGACGGTCCTCGATGAGTTGTTGGAGGGCGGCATATCAAACATCGGTCTCGTGAGCGCCGACCTTCCGCTCGAGCGCTGAGATGAAGTCGACCACCGACATCCTCCGTGAGCGTGCTGCGGATGACGACAGCCCAACGCGAACCTACGCCATCTCGCTGGCCGGGCACGTGGTCGTCATCGCTGCCATCATGTTCTGGCCCGCCGGGTTCCTCTCTAGTCCGAGCAACGAAGTGATGGCGGACGTCATGACCATCAGTCTGGGCGGACCGGCCGGTCCGAGTCAGGGCGGGCAGACGGCGCTGGCATCGCGACCTGTACAGGAGTTGCTGCCGCTCATCGAGGCAAGCGAACCCCAATGGGTGCAGCCGCCCGCTCCGGCGCCGCCCGACATGACCATCCCCACGCCCGACGCGCCGCGACGGCCGGAGGCCGACGTGCCTGTGGAGTCGGCGCCGGACGAGGCCAGGGGACGCACGCCGACCCGCGGACCGGAATTGCGCCCGGAGGGGAACGCCCTAGCGGAAACCGGTGCCCGGGGCGAAGGGCTGGGGTTGTCGGCTGGCGGGCTCGGGTCGGGCGGACTTCTCGAGGTCGGCAACTTCTGCTGCCCCGAGTATCTCGGTACGATGATCGAGCTGATACGACAACGGTGGAACCAACGGCAGGCGGTTCCCGGCGAAGTGATGATGAAGTTCACGATTCAGCGAGATGGCTCGATCACCGACATCGAGCGCGAGACCACGAGTGGTTATCTGGCACTCGACCAGAGCGCCCAGCGCGCGCTGCTGTTGACGAGTAGTCTGCCGCCGCTACCAACCCGCTTTTCGGAAGACCACCTGATCGTCCATCTCAAGTTTGAATACCATCCATAAGCCAGAAGCACATGATGACCTCCATCTCACGTTATACGCACGTGGCGGCCAGCGTCGCCGGTCTGGCGGTCCTGCTGGCGACCACGGGTCAGGCGCAACAGCCTCCTGAACGTGACCAGACGCGTCAACCCGACGAGCTCGAATTGATCATCGGCGACCGGATCGGCACCCAGCCCAGCTTCGCGGTGCCCGACTGTTTGGCCCTCACACCGGACGAGTCGACCGCCGAAGCGGCCCGCACCATCGCCCAGGTGCTCTGGGACGATCTGGATTTCGAACGCGAAATTCGGATGATTCCGCGAGACGTCTATCGCACGATCCCGGTCGCCCGCTCGCTGATCGATCTCCCGTTCGACCGCTGGCGTGAGCTGGGGGCCGATGGCGTGATCAGCTGTACCGTCGAGGCGACGAGTGAGACCCAGATGGAGATCACCGTCCGGCTGTTTTCCATCCGCTCGCTCGAGTGGGCCTTCGGCGTGCAATATGAAGGGTCGAACCGCAACCCGAGGCTCTACGCGCATCAACTGTCGGATGAAATCCATCGGCACCAGCGTGGCCTGGAAGGTGTTGCCCGGACTCGCATCGCGTTCGTGAGCGATCGGGACAGCGAATCGGTGCTTGGCTTGGTCGAGAACCGGCAAGTGAAGGAGATTTACATCGCCGACTACGACGGTGCCAATACCAAGCGCGTCACGGTGTCTCGTGTCCTCAACACCACGCCGGCCTGGTCGCCCGACGGACGGTCCATCGGGTATACCTCCTGGCTCACCGGGTTCCCTGATGTCGTCGTGTCCCATCTCTACGAAGGGCGGATGACCCGACCGGCCGAGGGCAACATTGAGGATCACAACTTCCTGCCGGCGTTCTCGCCCGACGGGAGCCGGATCGCGTTCATGTCGAACCGGAACGGGAACAACGACATCTACGTCGCCAACGTCGATGGCACCGGCGATGTTGTTCAGATCACGAACCATCCGGCAATTGACTTCAGCCCGACCTGGTCCCCGAACGGACAGCAGATAGCCTTCGGCTCGGACCGCACCGGCTCGCCACAGATATACGTCGTAGGCGCCGACGGCACTGGGACACGGCGTCTGACTTACGAGACCTACTGCGACCGGCCGACCTGGTCGCCGGCGCCGTTCAACGAAATCGCCTTCTCGTCGAAGACTGGACCGGGACACGACATCAAGGTGATCGATCTCGCCACCGGCGATGTGCGCCAGCTGACCTTCGGACTCGGGTCAAACGAGAGTCCCAGTTATTCGCCCAACGGCCGGCACGTCGCGTTCAGCTCGACGCGCGGCAGCGGGCTGAAACAGATCTTCACGATCGGTCGCGATGGCAACGGGCTCCACCAAGTAACGTACACCGGCAACAACGAGATGCCGAGCTGGTCACGGTGACGCACGCATGAGGTCGCCCGCTCACGCCAAACCACGAGAGGAACTGGGGATGCGAGTTCGAGTCACGACGCATGGGATCGGGTACGTCGCACTGCTGCCGCTGACGTTGTGGCTGAATGCAGCCTGCGTGCGGCAACCGGCGCCTGTCACGCCGGAGACGTCTCCGCCCCCGCCGGCCTCGACGAGTACCACACCCCCGCCGGCAGCGACTCCTCCCCCGCCAGCGCCGCCACCAGTCGTGCCGACAGAGCTGTCTCCGGATGACGAATTCGCGTCACGCTCGCTCGAAGAGATCAACCGGGAATCGCCGCTCGAACCGGCTTACTTCCTGCTCGACAGTGCCGAGCTCGACGAGCGCGCACGGCGGGTGCTCGAGGCGAACGCCGAACTCTTGCAACGCTATCCGACCTGGGTGGTGACCATCGAGGGACACTGCGACGAACGTGGCACGCCTGAATACAACCTGGGACTGGGCGAACGGCGGGCGCTGGCCGCGCAGCAGTACTTCATCGAGCTTGGATTCGACGCGGCCCGGCTGCGGACGGTCAGCTACGGGAAGGAGTTTCCGTTCGACCCCGGACACGACGACGCCGCGTGGGCGACGAACCGGCGAGCGCACTTCGTGATCACGTCGAAGTAGCGAGGCTCACCCTTGGCGCGGTAGGATAGAACGTGCCAGCAAGCTGAGTGTCCCGTGTCGGGACACCAGACAGAGGAAAGTTCATGAGACGGCTGCTTGTTTCGCTCGTGCTCGGTTGGGCATGTGCGCTGTTCGTGGTTACCCCGGTTCGTGGAGCCGATCGCGAGCATCAACAGATGATGGCGGACATCCGCATGCTACAAGAGCAGACGGTGCGTCTGAATCTGATGCTGGGCTCGCTCGACGAGACCCTGCAGACGCTGCTGACGAAGCTCGACATGCAGGCCGCCGACACCCGACGGGCTTTTGCGGACCAGAAGCTCATTGTGGACAACGTGACCGGGGGCGTCCGGGTCGTGCGCGAGAAGGTCGATGAGACAAATGTGCGCGTCTCGTCGCTGGCGCAGGAAGTCGAGGCCTTGCGACTGGCGATTCCTCCGATGACGATGCCGGTGACGCAGCTGGCCGTGGACCCGGAGACGGGTCTGCCAACCGTCTCGTCGCCGGTCCCGGCGCCCAGCGCCGCCGTCGCCCCTGTCAACCCCGGCGTGCCGCCGCAGCGGATGTACGACACCGCTTGGGCCGACTACACCACCGGCCAGTGGGCGCTCTCGATTCAAGGCTTCGAGGCTTATATCAGCACGTTCCCTCGGTCCGAGCTGGCTGACGACGCCCAGTTCTTCATCGGTGAGAATCACTACGCGAACGGCAAGTTCCGCGAGGCGGCCGACGCATACGAGCAGGTAGTGCTCGGGTACCCGGACGGCGACATCGTTGCCGAGGCGCTCTACAAGCGCGGTCTGGCGCTCCAGGGGCTGGGCGAACCAGAGCTCGCCCGGCAGGCGTTTGAGCGGGTGGTGCAGAACTATCCGGACGACAACATGGCGAATCTCGCCCAGCAGGCGCTCGATCGGCTCGATCAGGCACAACAGTAGACGCAGGCGCCGGGATAGACATCGTCGGTGCACAACCAGTTAACGACCGATTCGTAATACGCGGGCGAAGGGTAGGCATAGCCATAAATGCCCATCTGAGCTTGCGATGTTATGGCATCTACAACCGGTTGGGGGCTCGGAAAATCCATATCCGCCACCCACATCGGCAATACCGGCTTATCATGCCGGGTCGGGTCGGTCTCATCCCAATACACCTTGTCGCCGTCCCGCTTGACAAAATCCCACTTGAAGGAGTTCGTTTGATTTCGATTGATGGGTTGATCGAAGTTGTAATTCATCCATTAATCCTTTGGACACATATATTTTATTTTGCCACAGCCGGCACAGAGCCGGCACGCGGGGGGACACGGTGTTTATTTCAATAAATGTTTTAAGCTTTCGATCCTATTTATACCAGTGTGGTATATTATGGTCCTGGTGTTGATTATGTCAATCAACATTAAACAATCACATAGATATTTATTGCCATTCTCCATACCACCATATAACATCTCTACATATTGCTTAAACCAACAATCCGCCAACACGCAGTGCTTGATGCGTTCTCGTAGGGCACCATCCATCTGTACACCGTATTTCGTATAGGTGAACCATGACTACATAGGATCGCAGGTTTCATTGCGTTTTCTTGCGGAACCGACTTCGGTGAATTGCGGTGGCAAAGTGCATGGTGGTTCCGTATTCAAAGCGCTTATGCCTTGATGATACACTTCGGTACGGTGCAGTCCGTCGCCGGAATTCACAAAAGGATATGTAAAGTGATTCCACTCTCCCGTTTTTCACTCATCACATTTGCCGGTATGGGTATTGCTGTGACCCTGTTTTCTGTTGTGTTGCCTTTACCGGTGTTCTTGTCAGTTTTTATCGGCCTGAATATCGGTTTAATTCTCGCTTCGATTTTTGCGATGAAGAAAATGAACCCAGGTTTTGCAAAAAACCGGCGCCCTAAAGATGGTTTATATGTCGTGGGTATCGTCGTGGTT
>PBRZ01000059.1 GCA_002726085.1 Acidobacteriota bacterium | reverse complement strand
CGTTCGCCATGCCAGCCTCCTTTGGGCCTTGAGCCCGTGGTTGATTTGGGGACCGCAAGATACCCCGTTTGGAGGCTGGCCCTCTCATCTCATCTGCGATCGCACGGCTGAAGCCGTGCGCCACAAACGGTCTGCGGCCCGCCGGCCCCATGGTTCGTTACGCCCCTCCCGGAGTAAGTATCGAGCTGTTACGCAGCGTGTCGTTCTCCATGTCGAACACGACGAGTCCGGTACCCGACCAGTGACCACACATCGTCAGATCGATCTTCGTGTGTGAGATCCCGTCCCAGAACTCCCGCATGGCCGTATTGACGAAGATGTCGTCCAGCAACAGCAGGCCCTTGTAGCAATTCTGTGTCAGGAAGTCGTACACCTCCTGTTCGAACACTCCATCGTGGTAGGTGTCGAGCAAGATGAGGGGGGAGGCCAATAGCTCGGCGCTATCCTCGAGCGCGTTCTTCACGCGGAACTCGATGTTCGGCAGCTCGATCGGGCACTCTTTCAGATCTTCGACGTCGTAGGAAATCACCCGGTTGGCCAGGTTGTAGGACAGCGCCAGGGCCGAGCACCCGTGGGAGGTGCCGAGATCGATGAAGGTAGCGCCGTCGAAATACGTGGAAAAGTGGACCAGCAGCCGGTAGTGCTCGACACCGGGCTGGGACCAGAAGAACTCCGTATAGAATCCCGACACATACGGTCTGAACTGCTCCAGGTCCAACGATCCCATGTCTGCCAGATCGGTTCTCTCCACTCGCGCTCTCCCAGGTCGAAAACGCCCGGCCAGCCCAGGCGCAAGTCGTGCCGGTTTCCCGGCCGGCCGCCATTGCCAAGCGGCGCCCAGGTACTTCCAAGTAGTCGGCTCTTCGCCTGTGGTGTGAGGAACCCGTGATGCAGATCAGACTGTTCGCCGGCGCAGTGACGATCCTGATGATGATGATGACTGTGGCGGCGACCGCGCAATCGATCGCCGGCAGTGATCCCCACCCGGCGGTGCATCTCTATGCCGCGGAGGAGCTCGGCATCGATCCGACGGCCGTTACCTTCACCAAGGACGTCGCGCCTATCCTGCAGCGGAGCTGTCAGGAGTGCCACCGGGCCGACGGCGGCGCGCCGATGCCGCTGACCACGTTCCAGGAGGTCAGACCCTGGGCGCGGTCGATCAAGCAGCGAACCGCCATTCGTGATCGCATGGGCGCTATGCCGCCCTTCTATGTCGAGAAAGACCTCGGCATTCTCGAGTTCAAGGACGATCCGTCTCTCAGCGACGAGGAACTGGCCACGCTTCAGGCCTGGGTGGACAACGGGGCTCCGCAGGGCGACCCGGCGGACATGCCCCCGCCCCTCGAGTTCGCGAAGGCCGACGAGTGGACAATCGGCGAGCCGGACCTGGTGCTGCGATCGCGGGAAATGGTCGTCCCGGCGATCGGTCCGGACCGGTGGGGCGACATCGGCCTCGTGCCGACCGGGCTCACCGAGGACCGGTATGTGAAGGCGGTGGAGGTCCGCGAGTTCAACGACATCTCTGCCGACGCCGCCTCCGGCACGGTGGGCGGGCGTTACGTCTTTCACCACATGACCTATTCCTCAGGGGTCCTGAACGAGGAGGGCACTGGCATCGTCGGTGACACCCGGACGCGCTGGCCCATTCACGAAGTCGGCCGCAACGCCGACATCTTCCCGGAGAAATTCGGCACCCTCTTGCAGGCCAACTCTGCCCTGCACCTGGGCGCGAGCCACATTCACTCGAACGGCATCCAGGAGACCACGGCGCATCTGGAGTTCGGCTTCATCTTCCACCCCAAGGGGTACGAGCCAGAATACGGTAATCGCGCACGCGTCCGTCTCGGGAACGGCACTGACATCGATGTCATCCCCGGTAAGGCCGGGCAGGAATTCCACGCGTTTTCGGTGCTCGAGCAACACACCAAGATCGTCGCCTTCGAGCCACACCTCCACGCGCCGGGTACGCGGATGTGCATCGAGGCGATCTGGGGCGCCAACCACTTCACGCTCAGCTGCGTCGGCTATGACCACAACTGGGTCAGGCAGTATGTCTACGACGACGATGCCGCGCCGCTGCTGCCGAAGGGCACCATCATGCACGTCATCGGTTTCCTCGACACGACGGCGGCCAACGAGAACGTCGCGGACAACCGGAACTGGGCCGGCGGCGGCAGGCGGTCGGTGGCCAACATGTTCATCGACCTCGGCTATTCGGTCGAGCTCACCGAAGAGCAGTTCCAGGCCGAGATGGCCGAGCGACGGGCCGCGATGACGAGCCGGAACGACTACGACGTCGGGTGTCCGCTGTGCTGGGCGCCGGTCCTGCCAGAGGAGAGCACGACGACGGACGGCGGCGCACAGCCATGAGGCGCAACCCCACCGGCGTCGCCCGGTCCGGCGGCAGGCTGCTGCTTGCGCTCGTGCTCGTGGCGCTGTTCGGCTTCCAGAGCGCCGAGGCCCAGACCCGGTTCATGTATCTGCGGGGCCAGAGCATCCATCCCGCGTTCGAGGGCTGGTGGCCCAATGACGATGGGTCGTTCACGCTGTGGTTCGGCTACATGAACTCGAACTGGGAGGAGGAGTTCGACGTCCCGTTCGGTCCCGACAACTACTTTGCGCGCACCGAGGCACATGCGCTCGACGATCTCGAGATGGACAAGCTTGTCGCCTCAGAGGTCGACCAGGGACAGCCGACGCATTTCTACCCGCGACGGAACCCCTTTCTGTTCACGATCCGCGTGCCGGCGGATTTCGGGGAGCAGGAACTGGTCTGGACGCTGATAACCCACGGGCGAAGGAACCGCGTCTTCGCGTCGCTGAGACCCGACTACCGGATGGACACACAGGTAATGTCCACGGAAGTGGGTGGCGCCTTTGGCAGCCTCGACGACCGTCTTCGCACGAATCTGCCGCCCGAGCTCGACGTCGAGGGGGAGAAGCAGCGCCGGGTCGAGGTTGGCGAGCCGGTGAGCCTGGTTGCGTTTGCCGAAGACCCCGACGACTTCCCGCCCAGGGCGGAACGCAGCCGGGTTCCGGAAACGTTGGACCAGTTGTACAGCACCAGCGGGGTCGGGTCGTCGGTGGTCAGCGGCGCTCCCGGCCTGCGACTCACCTGGATCGTCTACCGGGGGCCCGCCCGTCACGTTGCTTTCGAACCGGAGCAGCGGAAGGCGTGGATGGACTCGCGTGCGTGGGCGAACTCACCCTGGTCGCCACCTTACATCCTGCCCGAAACGCCCCCCGACAACAGATGGGTGGCCGATGCGACCTTTCTGGAGCCGGGAGACTACGTGCTTCGTGCGATTGCCAGCGACGGGTCGCACTTCACCTACCAGAACGTCAGGGTAGAGGTGACAAGCGCAGACGACGCACCCTGAGCGCCGGCTTCGTTCCAAGGGGCGTCACTGATCCGCGTGCCACACCGTCGAGCGCGGAAAGAATCCTTGCCAGCCGAACCAGAAGGCGGAATGTCCGGCGACCCGGGTCAGCCGGCGCCCCTGGAGCGGTCCGTCGATGGCGACGCCATCGGAGAGCCGCCAGGTCGTTGCTGTCTCGTTGTCCCGTAGTGCCCGGCCGCCGTCGGTGAAACCGAAGGTGAGCACACTTCCGTCAAGACGCCGGTCGTAGACCTGTACAGGGGTGTCGACCGATGCGGCGGCCAGCAGCACTGGCAGATCGCCGACCGTCGTCGTCACCAGACGGACTTCGCGGATTTCGTCGATCGGAAACGCCGTCACGACGCCGCCCTGGCGGACCCCAAGGATCCTCGTCTTGCCGTCCAGCCGCGGGTCGACGTTACGCCGACCGAGGATGCCGAGCTCGTTCGGGTTCCTGTTGTAGCTGTCGTACGGCGAACCACGCCGCGTGCGCTTCCGTAAGACCCGACTCTCTGGATACAGCGCCTTCCAGGCTTTCCAGGTCGTATGGAGCGACGGCACCGCCTGGAGCGTGTGGCCGTCGAGCGCGCCCCTGATGCCGATTCCGTCTACCTGAGTCCAGAGCGACTGGGTCTCTCGGTCGTACATCACGAGGCTGTCACGCAGCAGCATTCCGGAGACGCCGAACGACAACGTCCGGTCCTCGATCTGTCTGGCATACACGATGCCAGTGCCGCAGAGCGGTCACCAGGTGACGGCGAGTGGCCGTCCCTCGAAGACGTCGTTGACGATTTCGTGCGCATCGAGCTGCCACGTGGAGTAGGCGCGCTGCTCGGTCTCGCCGACCAGGCCGATCATCAACTCGTCTTCGGCCAGGTACCGGTCGGCCTCTGCCACCGACTCGAACCGCGGGTCATCGATCGCAGGAATTGCGTCCCGCGGCAGCACCTGAAGCGGCTCTGTGAGACCCGGTTGTCCGGCCGTTGCCGTGGCCACGAGACCGGTTGCGACGACTACACCCGCCAGTGCTCTTTTCATGATTCGCTCCCCGTGTGCTCCCCCCTCTCCCAGAACACCGCGGACGCGGTGGGCATTCCTGGTCGACTGCGCGGTGGCGCCGATCTGTGACCTATCGCACGGGTGGGGGAGCCTGGCTGGTCGGCCGCGGGCGCGGCGGACGGACGGTCTGTCGCTCGGTGGAGTCAGCCGTCTAGATGCGTCCCGAGCGCCCGTTGGATGTGGGCCACGAGCTCTTGCACATAGAACGGTTTCTTGAGGCAGACGAAGGCTCCGGCAGCCTCGGCGAGCTGAAAGTCAGTGTCTCTGGCCAGGCCGCTGATGATGATGACCGGGAGCGCGGGGAATCGCTTCTTGACCATTCTCAGCACATCCGTGCCTCTCGTGCGGGGCATCTTCAAGTCCAGTACGAGCGCATCGTATGCTGCAGACGTCAGCTTCCTGATGCCCTCGTTGCCGTCCGACGCCAGGTCAACCTGATATCCCTCGAGCTGCAGCGCATCTTGCAGCATCTCTCGCAGGTCGACCTCGTCGTCGACAACCAGGATTCTGGCAGGACCCTTCTGGCCCTCGCCCACATCTTCCGGCGACTCTCCGTTGTCCGTGACCGGCTCGTCCGTCTCGGCGAGCACGGGGAGATAGACTGTGAACACCGCACCCTTTCCAGGCTCGCTGTCCGCCAGTATTCGACCGCCGTGCGCATCGATGATCGAGCGGGAGATCGCCAGGCCGAGACCGCTTCCTTCTCCTTCCGGCTTCGTCGTGAAGAAGGGGTCGAAGATGACCGGCAGATCGGCGCGTGCGATGCCGGGACCAGTGTCTCGTACTGCGACGACGACGTGTTCGCCACCAGACTCGCGTAGCGCCCGGATCGTGAGCTGACCGTCGCTTTCCATGGCATGGATGGCATTGATGACGAGGTTGAGAAATACCTGTTCGAGCTGTTTCGGGTCGGCTGCGGCGAGGACCGGAAGGTCTGATGGCAGATCGAGATTCAACTCGATGCCTGACGACTGGAGACGTCCTTCCAGCAGGCTCAGAACAAGTCGAATCACCTCGGCCACGTCGGTAGCCTCGATCTTGGGTGCCATGGGGCGGGCAAACCCCATCAGGTCTCCGATGATCTTCGAGATTCGAGTGCACTGCGCAATGATGGTTTCCACGGAACGTTTGGACGTGCCCTCGGTCAGGGTCGGCAGCAAGAGCTGCGCGCGCCCCGTGATGGTCATGAGTGGATTGTTGATCTCATGTGCCGCTCCGGCAGCCAGCCGGCCGACTGTCGCCAACTGTTCGCTCTTGAACAGCTGCTGACGTGTGGTTTCCGTCCGTCGAGCTGCCTGCGCCAAGTCCTCGGTGCGTTGATCCAGTCGCTCGATGAGTGCCAGGTTCTCCAGGGCGAGCGTGGCGCATTGCGCGTACTGTCCCAGGAGTTTTTGCGTTTCAGCATCACACGTCTCGTGTTCAATCGGCTCCAACAGCACTTCAGAAATGATCTGCGAGTCTGTCAGCGGCAGGCGGATTGCCGTCGGTCGGGCCAACAAGCTGGTCACCTCGCCGACGGCCTGCATTTCTTCGTTCCCAGAGGTCATGGCCTGCTTCAGCCAGGCCGTCGGGTCGCGTCGTTGCCGTTCGGTCACCTCGCCCTGGAGCGGCAGAGCCAGCTCCGTGGGAGCGGTCTGGTCCTCACGCGCCAGCCAGATTTCCACGCTGGCGCGGGTCGTGTCGGTTGCGACCGCCGCGACCATCTTGCAAGGGATCAGCTCCTGCAGGCCCTCCAGGATCAGACGCACACCCTTGCGACGGGACATAGGTGGCATGAGCTTCCGCGCTACCTCCGCCGCGGCGTCCAGAAACCGGTCGGTGCGACCACGCCGACGATCGCGGAGAAGAAGCTCCTGCTGCAGCAGGCCGAGCTCGTTGTTCGCCCGGGTCACGGCCGCCAGGTAGAGTTCCGGCGTCGTCCCTTCCCAGTCAAAACAGCCGGACACCTCCTCGAACCGTCGCACGACCTCATGCGAGAGCGTGTCCAGCGACGAGAACGAGAGTCCCGTGGCCGCCGACAATCCTGGCAGGTCGAGCTCTTTCGTCGGGTTGCCGCTGTGGCCAAACCGGCGGAGATGACACAGGGTGTCTGCGCACTTGACGACAAACGCCAGTCGTTGCCGCGGGTCGTCTCCAAGATCCGACACCGGCTGATGATGCAGCCAGGCCACAGCCGTGAGTGATTCCGGGAATCGCCACTGTTCCATCAACAACCTGCCGGCGGTCGTGTGGCCAAGTCCGAGAGATGCCTCTTCTGCCGCGAGCAATGAGATCTGACGTTCGTGTGCCAGGTCGACAACGGCTTCATACTCGCTGTGATCCCACATGGACAGTGTCAGCTTGCCGACGTCGTGCAACAGACCCGCCATGAAGGCCTCCTGCGACTGGCTGAAGCCCAGTGCGACGGCGAGGAGCTCACTCGCGATGGCACACGCGATGTTGTGATGCCAGAAGTCCCTGAGCACGAATTTCTCGCCGCTCGGGCTCTTGAAGACCTCCATGACCAGAACGGACAACGCGACGCTGCGGAGCAGCGACGTGCCCAGGACCAGCGTCGCGCGCTCCACGGTGCGAACACCCGTGGAAAGCCCTATGTGGCTGGAGTTGGCGATCTGGAGCACCTTCGCGCTCAGCGCCTGGTCCGTCTCGATGACCTTTCCGATGTCCCGGAGCCCGACGTCATCATCGGCGGCCATGTCGAGGAGACGCATGGCCACCGGTGGCAGCGTCGGCAGATCCTTCAGGTCTTCGATAAACCTTCGAATGGAATCCGCTCGTGACATGCCATCCTCGTGCGCGATTGCACCAGCACAGGCATCCGTTCTACCCCCAAGGATGAGGAATGCGCGCGTGAGATGAAACCGATGAGCGCCAGTCGGGTGTATCGGATCGAACGGCGGGAAAGTGCAGACCAGATCGGCTAGTGAGCCATCTTGGCGACCGGATCGGAACCCCGAGGGATCTTGCCGTCGAACGGCGTCTTTACCGCACCGGCTCGTCGCCCATGGGCACGCTCGCGGGTGGGACGATCCCGTTCATGCGCGCGTAGACCACCATCTGCCCATAATGATTGAAGCTATGGAAGGCAACGCCCGCGGCCACCGCGGCTCGCGGCTGTTGTCCGAAAGCAGAGGCCACTGGGGTCAGGTGGTTGTCGGTGGTCAATGACGCCATCGCTGTGCGCGCATACGCGATCGAGTCCGTCAGAAACGCAATGATCTCCGCCTTTGACCGGACATCGTCGGGGCCATTGTTGTGCGTTCCCGGCCCGTACGGCGATCGCTCTTCCAGCACGCGGGCCGACGTCATGAAAATCATCGTCGCCAGGTGCTTGATCTGTTCGCCAAATGTGCGGACACCCGCAAAGTTGCCGTGCGTGGGCGCGAAGCCGTACTTGTCGGCCGGCATCGCTTCGGCCAGAGATAGCACATCGTGTTCGACCAGCGTCACCTGATGGTCGTACATCGTGGCGACCGGCTCCTGCGTCTTGAGCGTTCCGGCCGCTAGCATCATCAGAACGAGCATGTGCCGCATCTTGAACCTTTCTTCCGACTTTGCGTCGCGCCTTGCTGGCATTGTACCGTCGGAGTCACCCGAGTTCCGAGCACACCCCTAGCGTCCCCAGGTTGATGGCCCCATTGCCCCTTCTCGGCCAAACAGCGTAATCTTTGCCCTGCGGAAGCGCGCCCCACTTGGCCCTGGCGTTCGAGCGACGTCATGTGCGGAGCAACCGACATGTCAAGTACGGAAGCCCAGACCACCAACCGCTGGCTCCCCGTCGTGGGCGGTGTGTCGATGAATCTCGCCCTCGGGTCGCTCTATGCCTGGAGCGTGTTCGTCAGCCCGCTCGAAGCCGAATTCGGCTGGACTCGCACGCAGACGTCCTGGGTGTTCTCGATCGCCATCGTCACGTTTGGCACCTCGTTCATGCTCGCCGGTCGCATTCAGGACCGGCGCGGTCCGAGAATTCCCGCCGCCATAGGGGGCACGCTCGTAGGATTGGCGTTCATTCTCGCCAGCTTCACGAGCTCTCTGACCTATTTGTATGTCGCGTTCGGGTTCCTCGTCGGTCTGGGCAACGGGTTCGGGTACGCCACCCCTATTCCGGTTGGGTCGAAATGGTTTCCCGACAAGCGCGGCCTCGTTGTCGGCCTGATGGTGGCGGGCTATGGCGGTGGGTCGGCGATTGTCGGACCCGTGGCAACCGCGCTCATCGCACGAGTTGGCTGGCGGCCGACGTTTCAGATCATCGGGGTGATTCTGTTCCTGATGTGCATGGTGGGCACCTGGCTGCTCAAGAATCCGCCCGCCGGGTATCGGCCAGATGGATGGAGTCCGCAGGAGGCACCGGCGGAGCGCACGCTGCGCGATATTCCGACCGGTGAAATGGTGCGGATGTCGACGTTCTACGCCCTCTGGGTGGCCTACTGTCTGGGCACCACGGCCGGGCTGATGATCATCAGCCAGCTGGTGCCGTTTGCGCAGAGCGCGGGGCTGGTCGGGGCAGCGGCCGCCTTTGCGATTACCGTCGGGGCACTCGGCAGCACCAGTGGGCGCATTGCCTCTGGGTGGATGTCGGACATCGTTGGTCGTCTCGCCACCTTGCGGATCATGATTCTGGTCTCGGCCATTGCCATGCCGGCGCTGTTTCTCCTGCGCGAACAGGCGGTCCTGCTCTATGTGTTCGTGTTCGCCGTCTACTGGTGCTTCGGCACGCAGCTCTCGGTGTTCGCCACCACGGCGGCAGACTTCTTTGGCACGAAGGATCTCGGCCTGAATTACGGCCTGCTGTTCACGGCGTATGGCGTTGCCGGCTTCCTGGGTCCGTTCATCGGGGGTCAGGTCTACGACCGGTTCGAGAGCTACGGGAACGCCTTCTTCATCGCTGCCGCCCTCGCCGTGGTGGCCCTGGTCGCGCTCGCCCTCGCGCGTCCCCCCCGTCGAGATGCGGTGTCTGCAGCGACCTGAGCGACCTGACAGGCTATAGTGTCTGGGTGACAGTTCCCGCGTCGGGTCGAGTGGGCTGTCGTCATGATGGGAGTCTTGGAAGCATCACATATCAGGTATCAGGCGTCAGGAACGACAAGGGAGACCAGGCGATGAAAAGCGACAAGTGGACACGCCGTAGCCTCATGACCGGATTTGGAGCGATCGCCGCCGCGTTCGGAGTGCGGCCGGCGCTGGCACGGGCCCAGACGTCGGCTGGCAGCTTTCGGCCGGCCCGCCACGAGCTGGATGCGTGGTTGGACGAGATGCCGGGCCAACACCGCGTGTTCATCGATTCGGCGGACGCCCAGGGTGCCGGCAATGCCGTGCTCTACGCCAACAACCTCTACCGCGCGAACCAGAGCGCGTATTCGCTTGACCCGCACGACGTCGCCATCGTGGTGTGCTTCCGGCATCTCGCCACGGTGTTCGGCTATAACGACGCCATGTGGGCCAAGTACGGCGAACACTTCAGCCGTCTGGCGAGTTTCACCGATCCCGGGACCGACCAGCCTCCGTCGGCCAACCTGTATAACGCCGACGGGTATGGCCGGGAGCTGCCGAATTCGGGAAACACCATCGATGCGCAGATCGAGCGAGGGGCGCAATTCGCGATTTGTGATGCGGCAACGCGCTTTTATTCCGGACAGGTGGCTCGAGCCACAGGGCAGTCGATGGACGACGTGTATCCGGAGCTGGTGGCCAACGCGATTCCCAATGGCCGGTTCGTGTCGGCCGGCGTCGTCGCCGCAACGCGCTCTCAGGAATATGGCTACAGCCTGCTGTACTCGATGTGATCGGACGCGTGAACTTCGTCGCCGGGTGAAGTGAAATGGAGTGTGCCATGAAGAGACTCATGAATCTGGCTGGCGTGGTCGTGCTCGCATGCGCGCCGGCTGCCTGTGCCCCCTCGGCGCAGCCGGCTGACGACCTCGTCGTGCAGGACGTTGACGAGCTCGTCGCGCAGGCGGTGACGCCGTTGCCGGAGGACTTGCGGGCTGGCGCCACCGTGGTGACCTACGACCCGGAGACGGGGAATCGGAACGTGCTGCGGCAGGGAACCAACTTTGCCGAGTGCCAGCCGAAGAATGCGGACACCGGGTTCAGGCGGTGTCACAGCACTGCGTCGGCCCCCCGCCGGGACCTCGAGGCAACGCTGCGCGCAGAGGGTCAATCCGGTGAGGAGATCGGGGCGGCCCTCGCGGCGGCACGGGAGGCCGGTACGCTTCCCGCACCCCCCCAGGGCATGATGCGCTATCGGCTCTACGACGAGCCCGACCGCATCCAGCATCTGTGGGTGATGTCGCTGCCTGGCGCCACGTCCGAGATGATCGGGGTCTCCACGACGGCCCAGCGTGACGCCTCGCTGGCGGGCCAGGGGTTGCCCTGGCTGATGCGAGACGGTACGCCGGGTGCGCACGTGATGATCCCGATCAATCCACGACCGAGCGAGTCGACAATCTCCGATGTTGCGTCGGACGACATTGCGCAGGCGGTGCTGCCGCTGCCGGAGGATCTGAGGGATGGGGCCACGGTCTACACCTACGACCCGTCGACCGGCGAAAGAATCGTGCTTCGGCAGGGCACCAACTACGTCGAGTGCCAGCCACGGAACCCGGAGACGCTGTTCACGCGGTGCCGGCACACGGTGACCGGCCCTCGTCGCGACCTGCAGGCGAAGCTGCGCGCCGAGGGCAAGTCCGCCGAGGAGATTCAGGCGGCTGTCGCCGCGGCCCTGGAGGCCGGCACGATACAGAATGCGCCGTTCGGGACGGTGTCGTATCGCCTGTATGGCAACGACGATCGCATCAGATACCTGTGGACGATGTCGGTGCCTGGCGCCACCGCCGAGTCGATTGGCGTATCCACCGAGGGCCAGCGAGACTCCTCGTTGAGGGGCGAGGGGCTACCGTGGCTGATGCGCGCTGGCACTCCGGCCGCGCACATCATGATTCCAATCAACAAGTAGCCCCGCACTCGTGTATCGGTGCCGGTGATCGCCGTATGAGCTGCCGTACTCCTGCCGTGTTCCTCTTCGCCGGGCTGCTCGGTGCGGGCGCCTGCTCGGCACCGGAAGATGTTGCGGTTCGGTCAGATGAGGCGCCTGACGTCACCGACGCCGCATCGGCCGATGTCGACATCGTGCCGACGGTCTTCGATGCGGCGTCGAGACCCTACGAGCTCAATGGCCCGTTGGTCCCGGCGACCGTCTCGATGGTCTCGGCGTGGGATATTCCGAACAACCCGCTCACCGATTCGACGCTGGAGGGGACCGAAGCCGGAGCGCGTGTGCGGTGGGGCTACCGGTTGTTCATGGATACCCCGGGCGAGGCGCCCCAGCTGACCCCGGGCGGCGTGTCCTGCGGGAACTGTCACCTGAATGCCGGGCAGCGTGAGCTGGCGTTGCCACTGGTCGGGTCGGCCGGAATGTTTCCGGAGTACAACCGGCGCGCGGGGCGCGACTTCACGCTGGCCGACCGCATCGTCGGCTGTTTCATGCGCAGCCAGAACGCGCCGGCCGGCCTGCCCGGCGGCAGCTCAGACGCTGGAGCCGGCGTGCTCCCCGAGCCGACGTCGGACGAGGTGCTGGCGCTGGTCGCGTATCTGGAGTGGCTCCAAGGCGGGTTCGCCGCCGGTGAGAATCCGCCCTGGCGCAAGCAGAACCGGATTCCGACCGAGAACCTGATTCCGCTCGACCAGCTGGACCCCGAGGTGGGGGCGGCGCTGTTCACCGAGCACTGCACGCAGTGTCACGGCGAGGATGGGCAGGGCGTGCAGATCGGAGACAAGAAGGCCGGCCCCATGTGGGGGCCGGGTTCCTGGAACGACGGCGCCGGCGCGGCCCGCGTCTATACCCTGGCCGGCATCATCCGCTACATGATGCCGTATCTCAATCCCGGGGTGCTGACCGACGAGGAAGCGCAGCAGATCTCCGCGTTCATCCCCTCGCAGCCACGTCCCGCCTATCCGCATAAGGACCAGGACTACCTGACCGAGCCGCGCCCGATCGACGCGGTCTACTACGACCGGTGAGGAACGGGCGGGCTAGAGACCCTGCTCGATGAAGCCGGTGACGAGCTCCTTGAGCGCCTCGCTCCGCAGCCCGACCGACTCTGCTTCGGTCATCGCGCGCGCGTTGTCCCATCCGTCCTGTTTGATCCGCTTGAGATACCACATCGCGCCGACGCGGTTCGCCGACGCGCAGTGGATGTAGACCGGCTGGTTGTCGGTGTCGGCCACGACCTCGAGAAAGGTCTCGACGTCCTCCGGCGTTGGTCTCCGGAACGGGATGTGGAAATACTTCAGCCCCGCCGCGGCTGCGGCGGCCTGGCTCCCCTCGATGTCGGCGCCCTCTTCCGCGGCGGTCCGGAAGTTGACGACCGAGACGAACCCGAGCCCCTTCAAGCCGGCCATCGCCTCCTTCGGGGTCGCCCCCGCGCAGGCCACGGTCGCGTCGACCCGTGTATAGTTGACGATTCCATCCGGGGCCTCGCTGTCCTGAGCCTGGATGGTCGTGCTGGTTCCCGAGAGCGCGATCGCCAAGGTCGTTAGCAGGCAGCCCAGGACCGTCATCGTGTCTTGCGATGTGAAATGTTTGAGCACGGTGTCTCCCCCCTTCGGAGTACCGGATCCTACCAAAGCCTGGAGGATAGCGGATAATCCTGCATGGCGTGGAGCCTCGGTTGGCTCGGTCGGGGGGCGTCCCGGTCGGTTGGTCCGACCGCCGTGCATCCGGCCGATTGGCAGTCCAGGCCAACCTGTGTAAACATTGATGCCACGGAGGAGACAGTGATTGCAATAAAGACGCGGCCAAACGGGCTGCTCATGGTTGTGGGCGTGCTCTTTGTGGGGCTCTTACTGGTTCCCCACACGGCAGTGGCGCAAGCTGCGGATGTGGCTCGGGACTGGGACGGTCATCCCGATCTGAACGGCGTGTGGCAGGCGATCGGCACTGCGAACTGGGACCTTCAGGACCACCCGGCGAGCGCGGGGCCGGTCGACACGGGCGCCATCGGCTCGATTCCTCCTGGCCAGGGGGTGGTGGTCGGCAACGAGATTCCCTATCGGCCTGAGGCGCTCGAACAGAAGCAGCAGAATTTCGAGAACCGATGGACCGACGATCCGGAGATCAAGTGCTTCATGCCGGGTGTGCCGCGCGCGACCTACCTGCCGTATCCGTTCCGGATCATCCAGGGCGACAAGAAGATCATGATGATCTACGGGTTCGCCGAGGCGAACCGAACGGTCCATATGGACAAGGCGAACCCCGAGCGGGCGCCGATCGACACCTGGATGGGTCGGTCGCACGGTAGCTGGGATGGCGACACGCTGGTGGTCGACGCCGCCGAGTTCAACGGCGAATCCTGGTTCGATCGGGCGGGAAACTACGCCAGCTACAACCTGCACGTGGTCGAACGCTACACCCCGATGGGTCCCAACGCGATCATGTACGAGGCGACCATCGAGGATGACACCGTGTTCACTGAGCCTTGGACGATCCGGCTGCCGCTCTACCGGCGGCTGGAAGAGAATGCCCAAGTGCTGGAATACAAGTGTGTCGAGTTCTCGGAAGATCTGATCTATGGGCATCTGCGTAAAGAGCCCACACGCTGACGGTGAGCAGGCCGGAAGTCTGAGGTAGCTGTAATGAACCGGACACGAATCGGACATAGTCTCGTCGTGGCGGCGGTGTCGCTCATCGTGATGCCGGCGATGGTCCTTGCGGCCGACTACCACCACGTGCATGTCACCGCCTCGAATGCCACCGAAGCGGTGAACTGGTATAGCCAGTACATGGACTGTCAGCCGCTGGCGGACCGCGACGACGGGGTCGACTGTGGCGGCGCGCAGGTCGTCTTCGACTCCCGTCCGTCGCTTGGCACCAGCCAGCGTACCGGGATCGACCACATCTCCTTCTCCTATGCCGACCTGACGGCGAAAATGGCCGATCTCGAGGCTGTTGGTGTTCGTGGATCGGGCGTCAGGCTGCAGCGCTTCGAAGACGGCTCGACGCTGCGTGACGCGCCGGGACTGTTCAAGTACGGCTTCGTCTTCGACCCGTGGGGGACGCGAATCGAGATGGTGGAAGATGCCGACACCCTCGGGTTCCATCACATTCATCTCAGCGCGACCGATCCGGCAGCGACACTGGCGTGGTATCAGGAGATGTTTGGAGGCGAGAGTGCCAGGTTGCGGGACCGCCTAGACGGCGTGCTGCTCGGCGACATCTGGCTGTTGGCGATGCGCCACGAAGCGGGCACGCCGGCGTCGACCGCCGGGCGCGCGATCGATCACATCGCCTTCTCTGTGGATAACCTCGATGCCGCCGCCGCGGATATGCGGCGGAACGGCGTCGAGTTCCTGGAAGGGCCGGCGGTGCCGGAGGGCGGCCGCACCAGTGCACGGCTCGGGGTCATTGCGGGTCCCGACAACGTCAGCCTCGCGATCGTCGAGGCCGGGTTCGCAGGTGTGGTCAGCGAGCTGTCTACCGCGGACATCACCACGGATCTGCAGCCATACACGGTGCCCCGCACCCCGTGGGGCACACCTGACTTCCAGGGAGTCTGGACCGGTGATGCCGCGCACGGCATTCCGCTCGAGCGGCCCCGGGACCTCGCCGACGTCGAGGTGTTGTCGCCCGAGCAGGCGGCGGCACGGCGGGAGCGCGGCACGCTGGGGAGTATCTGGGGCTACGAGTCGGAGTGGCGCGACACGACCCTCGGGTATGTCAAGTCCGCCCCCTCCAGGCAAGTGGCCATGGTCATCGATCCGCCAGATGGCCGGATCCCGGACTTGACCCCGCGGGGAAAGGAGCTGCGGGCAGCCGCCCGTGCGGCTCGGCGACCGCTGGCCGAGGGTCCCGAAGACCTCAGCTCCTGGGTGCGCTGCATTACCCGGAGCCTGGTCCAGACGCCCGGGGTCTACAACAACGGCTTCCAGATTGTGCAGGGTCCGGGCCATGTAGCCATGCAGGTAGAGATGCTGCACGAAACTCGTGTCATTCCGACCGACTCGCGGCCGCATCTCGGATCGGACATCTCGTCGTGGCGGGGCGACGCGCGTGGCCATTGGGAAGGCGACACCTTGGTCGTCGACATCACGAACTTCAACGGCAGAGTGTCGTACCAGGGGTCGAGCGACACCCTGACGATGACCGAGCGCTACACGCGCACCGGCCCCGACACCCTGGAGTATCAGTTCACGATCGACGACCCGACGGTCTGGACGCGTCCCTGGACAGGCAAGTTCACTTACGTGAGGGACGACACACAGTACGAGCTGGTCGAATACGCCTGTCACGAGGGGAACTACGGGATGACGAACATCCTCAGTGGCGCGCGGTCGCGGGAAGCTGACGAGAGCAGATAGCCAAGACAGGCTAGCCGGGTCTGATTGGCACGGTGGCGTAGGTATCGGAAACGTTGTACCGACGGCGTACGGGCAGCCCCGGCGTAGCGGGGCTGTGATGAAAGCAGCCTAGCGAAGCGCAGTCTGGGACACTCGTCGGTGTGAGGCGGAGCTTGGCTAGGGGAAGCAGCGAGGATAGGAGCAATGCAAAAGAGAGTAAGCGTGATGGTGGCCGCAATCGGGTTCGGTGTTCTCATGGTGGGCGCGTCGGTCCAGGCGCACCATGCGTTCTCGGCCGAGTTCGATGCCAACAGCCCGGTCAGGTTGCAGGGCAAGATCACTCGCATGGAATGGATCAACCCCCACGCTTGGATTCATCTCGATGTGGAGAATGACGACGGCACCGTGGAGAGTTGGATGGTCGAGGCAGGGCCTCCAGGCGCGCTGGTGCGACGTGGCTGGACGAGAGAGTCGGTGGTTCCAGGCACGGAGGTGCTCGTCGAGGGCTATCAGGCACTTGATGGCGCCTTCAGGGCCAACGGCCGCGACGTCACGTTCCCCGATGGACGACGGTTGTTCGCCGGCTCGTCCGGCACGGGCGCTCCGCTCGATGGCAGGGACCCGGGCGAAAAGGATCGCTAGCCTCGCATAGCGCTTCAATCGGGGTGAATCAGCCAGAAAGCGGAGGTAACGCGTCATGAACCGGACTCGAATCGCTCTCGCGCTCGTCGTGGCACTGGCATCGCTCGTCGCGATCCCTGCGATTGCCCGGGCGGCCGAATACCACCATGTCCACATCACGGCGTCGAGCCCGTCGGAGGGGGTTCGATGGTACAACCGGCATCTGGACTGCGAGCCGGTGGCGGACCGTCCCGACGCGGCCGACTGCGGCGGTGTCGAGCTGATTTTCGTCGTGCAACCGACGATGGGTAGCACGCAGGGCACCGGCGTGAATCACATCGGCTTTTCCTATCCTGATCTGGCCGCCAAGATGGCCGAGCTCGAGTCGGTTGGTGTGCGCGGCTCGGGGGTCAGGCTGCAGCGGTTCCCTGACGGGGCGACGCTACGCGACGTGCCGGGGTTGTTCAAGCTGGGTTTCATTTTCGATCCGTGGGGGACTCGGATCGAGATGGTGGAAGACCCCGACACGCTCGGCTTCCACCACATCCATCTCAGCGCTGCCGATCCGGCGGCGACCCTGGCGTGGTATCAGGATGTCTTTGGCGGCGAGTCCGCCAGCCTGAAGGGACAACTGGACGGGCTGCTCTTCGACGATGTGTGGCTGCTCGTCTCCGAACATGGCGAGGGCACACCGGCCACGACCCAGGGACGCGCCATCGACCACATCGGTTTCGAGGTGGCGGATCTCGATGCGGCGGCTCCCGAGATGCGCGGCAACGGCGTTCTGTTCCAGCAAGAGCCGGCGACTCCGGAGAACGGGCGCACCTCGGCGAAGCGGGCGTTTCTCGTCGGTCCGGACAACGTCAGGCTCGCGGTGGTCGAGACCGGATGGGCCGGCGTGGCCGTCGAGCGGGTCGCCGAGACCGTGACGACCGATGCCGGGCCATACCCGGTGCCCCAAACCCCGTGGGGCGAGCCGGACATGCAGGGCGTCTGGACCGGCAACTCCGCGCACAGCATTCCCCTCGAGCGTCCCCTTGACGCGGATGATGTCGACGCGTTGACTCCGGAGGAGGCGGAGGCGCGCCGCGAGCGCGGGACGCTGGGCAGCATTTGGGGCTACGAGCGGGAGTGGCGTGACACGACGCTCGGCTATGTGAAGACGGCCCCCTCGACTCAGGTGGCGATGGTGATCGACCCTCCCGACGGCCGGATTCCGCCATTGACGGCCGAGGCGCAGGCGCGCGCCGACGCGGCCCGTGGCAGGTTCGGGGGCGGACGGCGTCTCGCCGAGGGCCCGGAGGATCTCGGCCTCTTCGTACGGTGCATCACGCGGGGAGTGCCGGGTCTGATGATGCCGTCGATCTACAACAACGGCCTGCAGATCGTGCAGGGGCCCGGATTTGTCGCCATCCAGAAGGAGATGATCCACGAGACCCGCGTCATCCCGACGGAACCTCGCCCGGCGCTGGGCTCAAATCTGCAATCGTGGTTGGGCGATGCGCACGGTCGGTGGGAGGGCGACACGCTCGTGGTCGAGACGACGAAGTTCAACGGGCGAGCGCCCTATCGAGGCGCGGGCGAGAACCTGACCCTCGTCGAGCGCTACACCAGGCTCGGACCGACCACGCTGGAATACCAGTTCACGATGAACGACCCGACGGTCTGGACGAGACCGTGGACCGGGATGTTCAGGTTCGACAAGGACGACGAGCAATACGAGCTCGTCGAGTACGCATGTCACGAAGGCAACTACGGCATGACCAACATCCTCAGCGGCGCACGCTCGGTTGAGCGGGCGCAGGCTGAAGGGAGATAGTCTCAAGTACCTGCACAGATTGGAAAGGGAGGGACGTGGTGACACATCCCTCCCCGCCCATCCTCCGTCGCGCTGGCGCCATTCTTCATGCCGCGCTTGCGCGTTCCCCCATCGATCAAGAACGACTTTCGCTCAGGGACACGGGCCGCCGTGTGAGCTGGGTCTTCAGTCTGTGTGAGTCAATAATTAAATACATAAAGTAAAAACTTATTGATATATAGTCAGATATTATTTACATTATGGCCGTCCACTCAGTCTGTCGACTCGAGGATCTGGAGGGCCAAGATGTCGTTTCGCGAGAAGAGCGCCTGGATTTCCCTGATCTCGATTCTCCTCGTGTCGGGTTTCTTCTTCCGGCACGTGCCCTCGATGATTCACATCAGGGCCAACGTGTTTGCAATGGCCTGTCACCTGCTGCTGGCATTCGTCGTCGCGGAGGTCGTCAACTACGCCACGCGCATCGTCTATCACCGCCGCGGGTTCTGACATGGGTACTCGCCCTCCGATTCGTAACACGATTCGTCGCCTCCGGTTCGACCGCGATGAGATGACCCAGCAGCAGCTGGCGGTGCTGGTGGGCGTCACGCGCCAGACCGTCAACGCGATCGAGCTCGGCAAGTACTCGCCATCCCTCGAGGTGTCATTCCGGATCGCCGCCGTCTTCGGTGTGCCGCTCGACCAGGTGTTTGAGTATCACGGTCGCCCAGAGCAGGCGTAGGTGATGAGACCACAGCAGGCCCGTGTCAGCGCTTGTGGGTCCAAAGAAACCGTCCATTTGGTGACCCCGCAGCCAGGGCAGCTGGGCTAGTATTTCCTGTCATCACCCTGGCGATTGAGTCATCGGTGCCGGGCCGTCACCCGTTCGGTCACCCTGGACGGTGCGTCTTGTCGAAGACCTTGTCCCCGACAAACCGGATGAGTGCGGCCGCCGTCCCTGAAGAGCCACATGTCCGAGAGCGTTTCGCCCGAGATGAAAGACTGTGTCCGTTACGTCATCGTCGTTCACGGCATCGGCGAGCAGAGAAAGAACGAGACGGTGATCAAGGTCATCAACCAGTTTGCGCGCGCGCGGCGCGGTGTTACCGATGACGGCCTCGAGGTCGTGTCGCTCGGGCGTGCGTCGGGTTCGACCGGGACCCAGATGGACCCGATGAAGCGGACGGCGGACCTTCCCTGGATCGAGTTCGACGGCATTCCCGGGAAACCGGCGGCCGACGGCTCGATACCATCCGCCTTTCTGGGTCAGCTGGCGACCACCGGAGAAAACCTTCGTTTCGTCGATTTCTGTTGGTCGGACGTGATGAAGGACAACGCCGAGCTGGTCGTCGAAGATGTCGACCGCTGGGCGCAGAGCCTCATCGGCCGCCTCAAGCGGAAGGCGTCCGTTCCCGCGTGGGTTCACCGCACCCTGGAGGTGGTCGCCGACACGGCCATCCTGGTGCGATTCGGTATGAACTTCCGCTTCAAGGAGATGAAGGACCTTCTCTTCACCCAGTTCCTCGGCGACGTCCAGCAGTATGGCGAATATCCCATATGTCGCGGTCGAGCCGTGCGCCGGTTCCATGAGCTCATGGCCGACGTCGAGCACAAGCACCGCGAGATGGAGAAGGAACGCGGCAGCTCGCGCGAAGCTCGCTACACGGTCATTGCGCACAGCCTCGGGACGATCATGAGCACCGACGCGCTCCTGTATGCGCACACCACGCGCGAGCTGCAGTGCGAGACGACGTCCATCTACCCGAATCTTCCGTTCTTGGGCTATCTCGACAAGGAGGACCACGAGCTCATCAAAAAGTCGAATTTCGACAACAAGGCGCTCCGGTTCCTCGACACGGACTGGATAAAGCGTGTCGATGCGTTCGNGACGCTCGGCTCACCGATCGACAAGTACCTCATCATGTGGTCCCAGAACTACCGATACCTGCTGCTCGACCCGTCACCTCCAGACTCCACTGGCACGCAACGGCGAGCGTGGTTGCCGGANCCCAGTAAGAAGATCTACCACTGGAACTACAGCGACGAGCAGGACCCCGTCGGGCATAACCTCGACGTCGCGGTGACGGCGCCCGCGTTCAAGGGAGGTCTTCTGCACGTGCCAGGACATCGTCTTCAACCGCTATGGTGTACCGGGCGTCGCGCACAACAAGTACTGGCAGGACGACGCGCTGTTCGCCTGGATTCTCAGGAAGGCGGTCGACCTCGAACCGTCCTCCAGCGGCGCACCGGAGTGGTTCGACGTGGCCGAGTACAAGAAGCTCCTCTTGTGGATCTATGCGGCCGCCCCCATGGCGGTCATCGGAGTCACCTTTTATGCGTTCACACTCGCTCTCCAGGCGGAGGGAGTGCACAGCGTGGTCGTCTCGACGGCTGTCTTCACTCTGGCCGCCATTTTCGGTCGCAAGCTCCTCGATCTGTCTCTTTGGTGGCGTCAGATCCAGCGGCTCAAGGGCAAGAAACAGTGGAGAGCGTTCGCGAACACCGAGGAGGCCGAATCGAAGTCCCGGGCCGGCTACGAGGCGTGTCGCCTCGACGAGATTCTGGCCCGGCGGGACGGGCTTGCGAAGTCCGCCAGTCGCGACATATATCGCTCGACCGTCGCTGTCGCGACGATTGGCGGAGGCATCGCCGGCATGCACGCAGTCATCTGGCCGGACCGCTGGTCCTGGACGGGGGAGATGCCGATTCGTCTGGTCCNGATCTTCGTGATCGCGCTGGCGACAGTGTTCGGCTACAAGCGACTGGTGCGCCTGGACGACCAGTACCGTACCGGGAAACCGATTGGCGTGTGGACCGCCCTGACCCGGGGGTGCATGCCCGTCTTCCTCATGGTCGCCATTGCCGTGGCGGTGGCAAGGTGGGCGCCGGCGTGGCTTGCGGTGCCGGCGAGCTGGGCGCCCACGTGGATCATGGCCGTCGTCTCGGAGTCTGGAATCCTCTACGCGAGCGCGTTCTTCACGGTGACCACCATCGTGCTGGCCTATCGCTGGGCACGATTTCGCTCCATCAAGCTCCAACTTGGCGAGTGTATGGAGGAGCTCGACTTTTCAGAGTATGTTCGCGGAGGTTGAGCGGGACTCTGGGTTCCCCGCGAGCGACCGAGCCGGGGTGTGGGGCGGAGCCCCCCACCAAGTACTAATTCGCGAGCGGGTCAGGGCGAATCTGAAACTTCACCAGATTCCCGGGTTCGACCGGTCCACCCTCGACGTGCCAGGCGGCATCGGCGCCGTAGGTGGCGTAGAGTCCGCGCCCCTTCCAGCCGCCGTTCGGGTCGTCGATACGTCCGTCCACGCCGCGGCTGTGGAAGCCCATCGGATACGGCACCCGCATGACCACCCACTCGCCGGTCTCCGGCATCAGCGCCAGCAGTGAATCGGAGCTCGACCCGTTGGCGATCGGAATGTTCTCGCCCAGACCCAGCGTGTTGAACTGGTCAACCCAGTTGTAATAGTGGAAGTCGGTGCCGATGTTGGTGCCCTTGAAGTTGGGGCCCGGCGCCTTGTACAGGGTCCAGCCCTCGTCGCACTGTCGCCCGTCCCTGACCTCCGAACCGCCGAACACCATGCACTTCGAGCGGTCGAAGCTGGCGAAGTGGCTGCTTCCGGCAAGCGCCGCCCAGAGCACTCCATTTCGGTCGACGTCGAGCCCCCGGGTTCGATAGCCCTGCTCGGCGGGCACCGTATACAGCTCGGTGATGCAGGTCTCCGGCGGGTTGTCGCCACGATCCAGCCTGATCAGCTTCCCCGGAAAGTCGTCCGAGACCGCCCATACCGCATCATCGAGAGGGTTGGTGATGACCGCGTAGGCCCCGACCAGCACCCGGGTGTCCAGCGCCGGGTCGTAGATGGCTTCTTCGCCCCGTCGGGCCGGCTCGTTCCACGGTTTGGTGATCGTGCCGTCGCCGTTGGTGTCGATGACCGTCGGGCACCAGCCCTGGGACGCTCGCTCATCGCCCGTCTCGTCGTACATCTTCGTGTCGAGCCAGCCGATCACCTGACGGTCGCCGCTGAAATAGAGCGTGTTGCTCTCGTCCTCGGCGAACTGCAGGTGGTGGGTGCCGAAGCAGGTGTGGATCAACACGAACTTCTGCGTTTCCGGATCAAAGTAGCCGGTGTGGCGGCCGGCCCGGTTCATCGGGAAGTTCTGCGCGTAGCCGTTGTCCGAGCCGGCCTTGCACCAGTCCGGGTTGTCGGTTCCCTGTACTCGCGTGGTCAGCCAGACCCGGCCGTGCTCGTCCAGCATCGGGTTGTGCGGGTTGGCGGGGTCGTTCCAGACCGCCTCCTCGCCGAAGTCGCGCCACCCGTTGAACCCCTCGGTCTGGAACATCGACGGCACCGTGTCCCGGTCGACGCGCAGCGGGATCTTCAGCATGGTCGACTGATGCTCGTTTGGGTCGGTGATGAGCAGGAAGTCGTTGCCAATGTCCACGCCGTAAATGGGGCCATTGGCGTTCACGCGTGGGTTTCGCTTGTCGGTGGCGATCTCGTCGTGGACAAAGGCGACGTTGTTGCCCCAGTTCCACTGCGTGAGGACGACGTTGCGTTCGATGCCCTGCGGCCGCGGTGGCGCCGGAGGCACCGCGCCGGCGGCGATCCGGTCGCTCCAGTCTGCCACCATCTCGAGTCCGCGAGGCCGGCCCCACTGGGTGATGAAGCTGCTCATCAGCGAGCCACGCTGTCCGCGGCGGGTCCGGTCGTCCCAAGCGGCGGTCGTCGAATCGAACTGGTCGAGGTCCGGCACCACCCGGGTCCGCTCGTTACCCACCTGGTGGCAGCGCTGGCAGCCTTTGAGCACGTTGATCCACTCGTCCTGGCTGGAGAGCGCCTCATTGATGCCGTTGCCGTTGTCGCCGGTGCCGGGAAACTCGTGAGCGGCGGGCAGGTCGATCAACGACAGCCAGTAGGTCGAAGGATAGACTTTCGCCGCGTCCTGCGGCGTCGGCGCCACGGTGGACTGCAGCGCCAGGTCGGCGCCAGGACGCGCGGAGACCGGCGACGAGTCGACGAGGCCGTATCCTCGCACCCACACGTCGAACCCGGCTTCGGGGAGCTCAGGCAACAGGAACTTCCCGTCGTCGTTGGTCACGACGATCTTGCGATAGATCGTCTCGAGATCATCGGTCTCGGCAATCACCCAGACACCGGCTTCGGGGCCGCTGCTGCTGGTGACCGTCCCGGTGATGACCCCGGTGTTCTCCTGCGCGACGAGCGCATGGCGAGTCTGAGTGCCGGTCCAGATGATCGCCGACACGATCGCAAGGGCGAGTCCCAAGGTTCTCCGCATTATGTGTCTCCCCCGGCAGGCATGCTGGAGAATGCGGCGAAGCCCTCCGGCTTCTCCTGTCTCCTGCTTCCTGCCTCCTGTCTCCTTCGGATAGTCCTTACCGAGCCGGCCCCGGGCGCGCGCCCAGGTCTCTGAGCAACGCCACTGTCTCGGGCCACGCCTTCTCCGTGTTGGCGACGAACACCCCTTCGGCGACCATCAACGGGGTCCACCCGAGTCTGTTCTCCACGTCGATGTCGGCGCCCTGGTCAATCAGATACTGCACGATGAGGTTCGACCCCATCATCGCGGCGCCGTGCAACGCGGTGCTTCCGCTCCAGCGCATGTCACCGCGATCCCGCTGTGCGTCCAGGTCGGGCAGGTTCAGCGGGTGCCTGAGCAGCAGGGTGACGCCATCGCCCTCGAGCCGCGTGTCGCCGAAATCGGTCACCGCGTGAATGTCGCTTCCCAGCTCGACGGCCAGCCGCACCGCCTCGAGTCGGGCGCTCTCGGAGGTGCCGTTGAGCGGGCCCGGGCTTTCGCCATCCCAGAAGCCGACCCCGGCGGCCGCCATCAGCGGCGTAATGCCCTGGTCGGTCGGGGTCAGCGGGTCGGCGCCGTGCTCGACCAGCAGCCGCATCAGCTCGGCGTCGCCGTGCTTGGCGGCAAGATAGAACGGCGTCGCGCCAATGAAGCTGAGGAAGTCGCGCCCGACCGACAGGCTGGGTGGACGTCTGACGACCCCGAGGTCGACTTCGAACGGGACCTCGCGCCACTCGACACGGCCGTCCGGGCTCGCGCCCGCCTCGAGCAGAGCGCGGGCCAGATCGAGACTGTCGAGCGTGCCGGTCGGCAGTGGCGGGCGACCCGACCCGGGTCGGCGCATCCAGGCGAGCGCGTGCAGGATGGATTCCCGCGGGTCAGGCAGGTTCGGGTCGGCTCCGGCGTCGAGCAACAGTCCGGCCAGCTCGTAGTGGGCGTTGATAACCGCCGCCACCAGCGGAGTGGTGTTGTCTCGGGCCGTGGCATTAATGTCGGCGCCGGCTGCCAGCAGCGCGCGTGTCGCGTCGATGTGTCCTTCACGCACGGCGAACAGCAGCGGGGTGAGTCGTCCTCTCGAGCGCGCCTCGACGTCGGCGCCCGCCCCGACCAGCGCATTGACGGCATCGACGTTGTCTGCGACGGCAGCCCACATCAGTGCCGTCTGTTCGCGCCAGGTCTCTGTCGTGTCAACCGCCGCGCCGGCATCGAGCAGCAGCTCGATCGGCTCGATGCGACCGGTGCGCGCCGCTATCATCAACGGCGTGTCTCCACCCGGGTTCGTGGTCTCGGGGCTCGCGCCGGCTCGGAGCAGCATCTCGACCATGGTGCCGCTGCCATTGGTGGCCGCCAGGGCGAGGGGTGTGATGCCGTACCGGTTCGTCGTCTCGGCTCGGGCCCCTGCGTCGATCAGCCGGCGCGCCGCGTCCTCGTAGTCCCCGCGGACCGCCCAGTGCAGCGCGGTCGTGCCATCAGGTTCGGCCATGTTGGCATCGACTCCCTGGTCGAGCAGCCGGGCCACGGCGGCGCCTGCCGACATCTGGTCGGCTGCGCCCCTGACCGCGTCGATCAGGTTGCTTGGGGTAGGCTGGCCGGCTGCTGAAGAGGTCAGGGTGCAGGTGAGGAGACCAATGGTCCACACCGGTGCGACCAGGTTACGTCGCCGTTGCCGCCATTGTCTGTCGCGCATCGTCGGGATCCTTGGGCGTGCTTGGTCCAGTTGTTTTCGGTGCAGGTCGATTTCACACGCGATCTCGGTGTCACAAGGGTGACGCCGAGTGTACATGAGTTCGAAGCTTCTCTGGTGCCCGCATCTCCAGAGGCGCTACCAGCCCGTTACTTCGCTAGCGGGTCTGGACGCACCTGGTATTTGATCAGTTTCCCGCGTGTGCCCTTTCCCCCTTCGATATGCCACGCTGCGTAGTGCGCGGTGCTCGACCACATGCCGCGTCCCTTCCAGCCGCCCAACGGGTCGTCGATACGACCGATCAGCTTCTTGGTGAACATCGCGCCCATCGGGTAGGGCACGCGCAGGGTGACCCAGGTTTTCTCATCCCGGAGCCAGGCGATCAGCGCATCCGCGTTCTCCGGGTAGGTGATCGGCACGTTCTCGCCCAGCCCCAACGTGTCGAACTGGTCGACGTTGATCAGGTAGGTTCGATCGGTTCCGATCGTCGTCCCTTCATAGTTCGGCACCGCTGCGGTGGGGTGTCGGTAGAACGTCCAGCCCTCCGGGCAATGCTGCCCGGTGGCGGTCGGTCCGTTGAGCACTGAGCACTTGGTGCGGTCGAAGNTGCCCATGTACTCGGCGTTGGTGAAGTTGACCCAGACCAGGCCCTGGCTGTCCACCTCCACGCCGCGCGCGCCGGTCGCCGGGTGGTCGCGTGGCACCTCATACAGCTCGGCCTTGCAGGTCTCGGGTGGGTTCGGCCCCCGCTCGATGCGCACGATCTGCGGGCCCGCGCCGTTGCACCAGGCGGCGTGGTCGATCGGGCTCGACCCCACCGAATAGCAGGTAAAGTCGATCCGCATGTCCTTCATCGGATCGAACGGCTCGTCCGGTTCGGTCCACTCCGTGATGGAGCCGTCGCCGTTGGTGTCCAGCACCGCCGGGCACCAGCCTTGCGAGGCTTGCTCATCACCCGTTTCGTCGTAGAGCCGAGTGTTGATCCACCCGACCACGTTGTTCATGCCGCTAAACAGCGTGTGGTCGGCGTCGGTCGCGAAGTCGCTGTGGTCGAACCACCAGCAGACGTCGATGAGCGTCCATTCCTCGGTTTTCGGGTCGTAGAAGCCGGTCTGCTTGCCGCCGATGTTCGAATTCGGCTGCGGGTCGAGTGGGAAGTAGCGTGCGAACGGATTCGTGGACCCGGACCGGCAGAACGCCGGCTGCTTTTCGTCACGCCGGATCCGGAACCCGGCCCAGATGCGACCCTTGTGGTCCATCTGACCGCTACGTGGCTCGGAGGCCACGTTCCAGAGCTCTTCGTTCGGCCAATAGGGCGAGGGCCGCCGGATCTCCCCCTCCGGGTCTTGAGGAAACGGGCCACCGAGCCCGTCGCGCGGAACCACGCGTAGATCCGTGTCCCGCGTCGCGACCTTGATCGCGCCTTCCTCGTGGGTCTGGGGGTTGAACCAGACCAACATGTCGTGACTTTGGCTGGGCCCGTAAATGAGCGTGCCGGGCGGCACCACCGGGTTGCGCCTGTCGGCGGGCGCCTGGTCGTGGACAAACCCCGTGACGGCGCCCCAGTCCCACAGGCTGACCACGAGGTTGCGCTCGACGCCCGTCGGTCGTGGAGGCGCCTGTGGGACGGCCCCGGCGAGGATCTTGTCGGTCCAGGCCGGGTAGACAGACGCACCCGAGCGCTCGTAGAACCGAGACATGAAGGCGCCGGTCGGGCCTCCCTTGACCCGCTCCCGCCAGGCATGGGCCGTCGACTCGAATGGTCCGAGAACGGCGGTTGTCTCGGGTGAGATCTCCCGGGTCGCTTTGCCTCCCATTTGGTGGCACGCAAGACCGCACCGCCCGGCCCGAGCCGCCGCCTGTTGGTCGAGGCCGTCCGGTAGCTCCATGATCGACAGCCAGTAGTTCGGTGGATAGAACTGAGCCGCTGCCTGGGGTGTCGACGCCGTGACCGCGGTGAGATCGAGCACTCCACCCAGCTGTCCCGCCACTTTCGGGGAGTCGACCAGCCCGAAGCCGCGCACCCAGACGTTGTATCTGGCTTGGGGCATGTCGGGCAGCAGATAGCGGCCCGCCTCATCAGTCACGACGACGCGGGCGAATTTCGTTGGCAGGTCGGTTGTTTCGGCGATGACCCACACACCCGCTTCGGGTCCGCTCGTACTCGTGACGACCCCACCAATGTCGTCGGCGTCGATCGCGACTCTCCCGCCGCGATCTTGCGCCGCCACTGCCATCATCGTCCAAATAAAAGGAAGTGCGCACGCCAGCGTGATGGCGGCGGTCCAGGGAAGAACACGGTGTCTGGTGGCCTGCATAGCGTGACGTGGCGCCATCAGCATTCTCCGGCAACTACAGATGTGGGGGTCTCGACCACGACTTTATACACCCGCGGGCTCCCGCCGCGGCCAGATTTTTTCGCAGGTCCCATGGCCCGATCCGATATGTCGGGTTGACAAGATGCAGACGCGGCATCAAGATCCGAACACAGCAGTGAGAGAGAGGCTTCATGCGTGAAAAGTGGGTGCTCTGCGTGTCGCTCGCGCTGTTCGGCGTGGTCACTGCCGGCGCCCCTGCGGCTGCGCCGGCACAGGCGCCAATCGGCGCCACGGCCGCCACTCCGGACACGGTCAGCGCCGTGCTCGACCAATACTGCGTCACCTGCCACAACGAGCGGCTTCAGACCGCCGAGCTCGCGCTCGATGGCCTGGACCTGTCGGACGTCAGCGCCGACGCCGAGACTTGGGAGGCGGTGGTCCGCAAGTTGCGGCTGCGCGTCATGCCGCCCACAGGTCGTCCCCGTCCCGACGATGCCACCAACGACGCGGTCGCGTCCTGGTTCGAAACCGCGCTCGACAGCGCGGCCGCCGCCGACCCCAACCCGGGCCGCCGTCCGGCGCTGCACCGGCTGAGTCGGACCGAGTACCAGAACGCGGTGCGCGATCTGCTGGCCCTCGACGACCTGCCCAAAGAGCTCGACATCGAGGTGATGCTGCCGGCCGATAATGCCACCAGCGGATTCGACAATCTGGCTGACCTGCTGTTTGTCTCGCCCACGCTGATGGAGCGATATCTCGGGGCGGCGCGCAGAATCAGTCGTCTTGCCGTCGGCGACCCGACGATGTTGCCGATCGTCGACACCTACCGGATCGACCGCGATCTGGTCCAGGACCGGCATGTTGAAGGGCTCCCGCTCGGCACCCGCGGCGGCACCCGGGTGCGGAGCCACCTGCCGCTCGACGGCGAGTACCTCATCACGGTTGTGTTCCCGGGCGCCGCGCGTGAGCCCCATGAGGTCGAAGTCAGCGTCGACGGCGAGCGGGTGGGGCTGTTCACCATTGGCGAGAACCCGCCGGAGCGGCCGGCCAGCGGCGTCTTTACCTTCGATGCCGACCCCGACGTGCAGGTGCGTGTGTCGCTCAGGGCCGGTCCGCGTGAGGTGGCCGTGGCGTTTCTGCCCAAGAGCGGCGCGGTTTCGGGAGGCCTCGTGCGGTCGGCCAGGTCTCGCAGCCGGCAGCCGTCCATCGCCAGCCTGATTGTCAGTGGGCCCTATGGCGCGGACGGCGCGGGCGACACGCCAAGCCGCCGACACATCTTCAGCTGCCGTCCAGGCACCGGCGCCGCGGTGGGTGACGAGCAAGCGTGCGCGCGAGAGATTCTGTCGACGACCGCACGGCGCGCCTATCGACGCCCGGTCACCGGACAGGACCTCGAGCGGCTGCTGCCGTTCTACGAGCAGGGCCGAGCCGAGGGCGGGTTCGAACGGGGCGTCCAGCGCGCCATCGAGCGTGTGCTTGTGAGCCCGGAGTTCCTGTTCCGCGTCGAACGTGACCCGGCGGGTGTCGCCGCCGGCGACGTTTATCGCGTGACCGATCTCGAGCTCGCCTCTCGCCTGTCGTTCTTTCTTTGGGCCAGCATCCCGGACGACGAGCTGCTCGACCTGGCGAGTCGGGGCGAGCTCGGCGCGCCGGGCGTGCTCGACCAGCAGGTGCAGCGCATGCTGGCCGACCCGCGGTCAGAGGCGCTCGTCACCAACTTTGCCGAGCAGTGGCTGTATCTCCGGGACATCGAGCTGAAGGAACCGGATACCGGATTCTTCCCCGACTTCGACGAGAACCTGCGACAAGCGTTCCGCCGCGAGACCGAGCTGTTCATCGACAGCATCCTGCGCGACGACCGGAGCGTGCTCGATCTGCTGACGGCCAGTCACACGTTCGTGAACGAGCGGCTGGCGAAGCACTACGGCATTCCGAATGTCTACGGCAGCCACTTCCGCCGTGTCGAGCTGGAGGACGAGGCGCGACGCGGCCTCCTGGGACAGGGGAGCATCCTGACGCTGACGTCGTATGGCACCCGCACGTCGCCGGTGCTCCGCGGCAAGTGGATTCTCGAGAATCTGCTGTCGTCGCCGCCCCCGCCTCCGCCGCCCAACGTGCCGGCGCTCGAGGCGACCACTGGAGACGGCGTGCCGCGATCGATGCGCGAGGCAATGGAGCAGCACCGGGCGAACCCGGTCTGTGCGAGCTGCCACTCGAAGATGGACCCGCTCGGGTTCGCGCTCGAGAACTTCGACGCCGTCGGGCGCTGGCGGAGCCTGGGCGAGACGAACCTGCCGATCGACGCGACCGGCCAGTTGCCCAACGGTGAACAGTTCGAAGGGCCCGCCGGACTCCGCGCCGCCCTGCTGCGGTCGCCCGACCAGTTCGTGATCACCATCACCGACAAGCTGCTGACTTACGCGCTCGGGCGTGGAGTCGAGGCGTTCGACGCGCCGACGGTGCGCGCGATCGTGCGCGAAGCGGCGCGCGACGACTATCGCTTCTCGACAATCGTCACTGGCATCGTCAACAGCACTCCGTTCCAGATGAGAAAGAGCGAATCATGATCATTGCCAAGCTGGCGTTGCCGCGGCGGACCTTCCTGCGCGGGCTGGGCGCCACCGTGGCCCTTCCGCTACTCGACGCCATGGTTCCGGCTGCGACCGCACTGGCGCAAACCGCCGCCAGCCCGGCGACCCGGCTCGGTTTCGTCTACATCCCGAACGGAGTCATCCAGGAGCAGTGGGTCCCGGCGACGACCGGTGCGGGGTTCGATCTCTCGCCCACGCTGAGTCCGCTCGCGCCATATCGTGATCAGTTGCTGGTGCTGAGCGGTCTCGCGCACCGGCAGGCCGACTCGTTCGGCGATGGCAACGGCGACCATCCGCGGGCGACCGCCGTCTGGCTGAGCGGTGTCCATGCCTGGGAGCGGCGCGGGCGCATCGGCCCGACCGCCATCAAGCTGGGCACGACCGCCGACCAGATCGCCGCGCGCGAGCTGGGGAAGGCCACGCCGCTGCCCTCGCTCGAGCTGGTGCTCGAGCGCCCGACCGCGATCTCGTGTGACTCGGGCGATTGTTTCTACTCGAACACGATTTCGTGGCGCGACCCGACGACGCCGCTCGAGATGGAACCGCATCCCCGGGTGGTCTTCGAGCGGCTGTTCGGCGACGGCGGTAGCTCGGCCGACCGGCGGGCGCAGGCGCGGCACTCCGGCAGCATTCTCGATTCGGTGACCGAGGAAGCGTTGAGCCTCGAGCGGACACTCGGACCGGGCGACCGGAACAAGCTGAGCGAGTATCTCGAGTCGGTCCGCGATCTCGAGCTGCGAATCGGACGCGCCGAAGCCCGAGGCGACGAGGCGGAGATCGACCTGCCCGAGCGGCCCATTGACATCCCGGACGATTTCGAAGAATACGCCACGCTGATGTTCGACCTGCTGGCGCTCGCCTATCAGGCCGATGTCACTCGGGTCGGCACGCTGATGATGGCGCGCGAGACCAGTCCCCGTTCCTTCCCGCAGATCGGCGTGCCCGACCAGCACCACACCGTGTCGCACCACCGGAACGATCCGGACTACATCGCGCGGAAGGCGAAAATCGATACCTATCACATCTCGCTACTCGGGCACTTCCTCGAGACGCTCCGCGCCACGCCGGACGGCGACGGCAATCTGCTCGACCACTCCATGATTGTCTATGGCGGCGGCATCGGGAACGGGAACCTGCACGAACACACCAACCTGCCATGTCTGGTGGCCGGCGGCGGCGGTGGCCGGCTCCAGGGTGGCCGTCATCTCGCCTACCCGGAAGACACGCCGATGGCGAATCTGCTGCTCAGCGTGCTCGACAAGGCGGGGGTGCGTGCCGAGGAGCTGGGCGATGCCAGCGGGTTGCTGAGCACCGGCACCCTGGCCAACGTCTAAGTGGCCCCGGTCATAAGTACGGCGGAACCATTGCCACGCCACTTCAAGGAGGATTCCATGCGCAGAAGAATCACGATCTGTCTCGGCGGGCTGGCAACGGTGGCTCTGGCGATGACGCCGGTGGCCGCGGCGCAAAACGGCGACATTCCACGGACACCGAGCGGTCGTCCAGACCTGTCGGGTACCTACGATGTCTCGACGCTGACGCCGATGGAGCGGCCGGCGGAGCTGGGCGAGAAGATGGCGCTGACCGCGGAAGAGGCGGCCGAGGTCGCCGAACGTGCACGACAGCGGGACGAGCGGAGGCAACAGCCAAGCGACCCCGATCGCGGCGCCCCGCCCCAGGGTGGTGACGGCTCGGGTGGCGCGTCCGGCAACGTTGGCGGTTACAACGGGTTCTGGATCGATAACGGCGATAGCGCGTTCCAGGTCGACGGCCAGTGGCGCACTTCGATTTTGATCGATCCCGCCAACGGCCGCTTTCCGCCGCGGGTCGGCGGCTCGGGCACTGGCGGTCGGGGCGCGCGACGCGCGAACGATGGCACCGCCTACTGGCTCGAGGCAGGCAACGACGCGCCGGGTCCGTACGACAACATGGAGCAGCGCCCCTATGCCGAGCGCTGCATCCTGACTTTCGGATCGACCTCGGGTCCACCGATGCTGCCGGCGCTCTACAACAACCACAAGCGGATCGTGCAGACCGAGGACACGGTGATGATCCTCATCGAAATGGTGCACGATGCCAGGATCGTCCGGATGAACGCCGAGCACGATCCGCCCGACATCAAGAAGTGGCTGGGCGATTCGATCGGGTGGTGGGAAGGGGACACCCTCGTTGTCGAGACCACCAACTTTGTGGACCGTCCGGCGTTCCGGCAGGGCACCGGCAACATGACGGTCACCGAGCGCTTCCGTCTCGAGAGTGCCGACCAGCTGGTCTACACCTTCACGGTCGAGGACGCGACGGTCTGGACCGCGCCGTTCACGGGCGAGTACGCCTGGCCTCGGAGCCCGAACAAGGTCTTCGAGTACGCCTGCCACGAGGCGAACTACGCGCTCGAAGGCATCATGAAGGGCGCGCGGGTGCTCGAAGCGGAGTTCCGCGGCGAGGAGCCCGAAGGGGTCGCCAATCCGACACGGTAGCCGCCCGAGCTCCAGGCTTGCCGGTCGCCCGTCACAGCGGCGTGGTGTGATACTGATTCAGGCTGCATGTCTGATCCCACACCGCCCCAAGCCCGTCCCCTCGACGGTATCCGTGTCATCGATCTCAGCCGGGTCGTATCCGGCCCGTTCTGCACGATGAGCCTCGGCGACATGGGCGCCGACATCGTCAAGATCGAGGAACCGGGACGCGGCGACGAGTCGCGCGCCTTTGGTCCGCCGTTCCTCGGTGGCGAGTCGCCCTACTTCCTGTCGGTGAACCGCAACAAGCGCAGCTGTACCGTCAATCTGAAGTCAGAGGCGGGCCGGGCGATTGTCTGGCGGCTGCTCGACGGCGCCGACATTCTGATTCAGAACTTCAGGCCCGGCGCCGTGGCACGCCTGGGGCTCGACTACGACACGGTGGCCGCGTGTCATCCGCGGCTCGTCTACTGCTCGATCTCGGGGTTCGGAGACAGCGGGCCGGATGCGCGCCGGCCCGGCTACGACCTGATCGTGCAGGGCGAGTCCGGCCTGATGGACCTGACGGGCGAGGCCGACGGTCCGCCTACCCGGATTGGCACCTCCATCGCCGACCTCACCGCAGGGGTGATGGCGGCGCAGGGCATCACCCTGGCGCTCTACGCGCGTCAGACGACGGGGCGTGGACAGCACGTCAAGATCGCGATGCTCGATGCGATGGCGTCGCTGCTCACGTACAACGCAGGGAACTATTTCGCGACCGGCGAGAGTGCGACGCGACGCGGCAACGACCATGCGTCGGTGGTGCCTTATCAGACGCTGCAGGCAAAGGACGGGTGGCTGAACCTCGGAATCGCGAACGATTCGCTCTGGCGCCGTTACTGCGACGCGATCGACCGCCCCGATCTGGGGGACGATCCCCGCTTCGCGGCTGCTCCCGACCGGGTCGCTCACCGGGGCGTGCTGGTGCCGATCATCGTCGAGCTGACCGCCGCGAGGACCGTGCAGGAATGGGTCGACCTGCTCGGTGCCGCCGGCGTGCCGTGCGGCCGCATCCGGAATATCGCCCAGGTCTGCGAGCATCCGCAGCTGGTGGAACGCGGCAAGATCGTCGACCGTCCACATCCGACTGCGGAGACCGTGCGCATGATCGGGATGCCGATCGAGCTGAGCGACACGCCGGGACGTATCGAGACGGCGCCGCCGCTGCTGGGTGAGCACACCGACGAGGTGCTGCGCGAGGCCGGGTACACGGATGACGAGATCGGCGCTCTGCGAGGGGCCGGGGCAGTCTGACTGCTATCGTAGCACCCACTGCACTCCAGCGATGGCGGTGGCGGCGTTGACGCCGAGGTTCTCACCGGCCGTGCCGGCATTCGAGATGTGATGGTTCCGGAGCTCGACGATCAGACCCGGCCCGCGCGGTGGCACCACCCGTAACCCCACACCGTAGAGCAGCTGAAAGTTGAAGGTCCGGTCAAGCTCCGCGATGTCCAGGGTGGTCCAGATGAGTCCGGCGCCTCCGACGACATACGGGGCCCATCCACGATCGCTCCAGATGTGATACCGCCCCCCGAGCGCCAGACCGCCGGCTGGTTCGAGTTTGGGATGATGGTAGAGGAGCAACGTGCCTTCTCCGGAGATCTCCAACTGGTCGGTGACGAACCGTCCGAGCTGGGGATGAAAGGCGACGAACCGCACGTCGCTCTCGGTCTTGCCGTAGCCGGGGACGCCGTGCGACCAGGAGTGCCCCCAGCCGCCCGCCAGCCCTCGTGTCCAGTAGCCCGAGGCGAGGCGCGGCTGCTGTGCGAGGGCGGCTACCGGGAGGAGTGCCAGCAGGAGGAACAGTCCTGCCGTTCGCGGCACGTGGCCGGAGCGAGGCGTCATGGTGGGCAGGGTGGCCCTGGTGGCCATGGTGACAATGATAAGAGGAACCATAGGGCGGCCTAGTGGCATAATCATCCAGAATCTCTTTCACAGCAGGAGGAGCCATGCGTTGGTCGGCGTCGGCTCGAACGCCATCAGCTATTCCCGCCGTGACACTGACAGCGTGCCTCGTCGGCACCTGTCTGCTGGTGCCCACCGCGTCGGTCGGGCAAACGGACGACCTGCCTCGCACGGCCTGGGGTGCGCCCGATCTGAGCGGGTACTGGGAGTACCGCACCACGACGCCGCTCCAGCGTCCCGAGGCGTTTGCCGACAAAGCGACGCTCACGGCCGAAGAGGTGGCCGCCTATCTCCCGGAGCGGCTCGCGGCAATTGGCCGCGAACGCGATCTGCAGCTGAACGCCGACTGGTGGGAACCGGGTGGCCTCACCGACAACCGCACCTCGTTGATCACCGATCCGCCAGATGGCCGTCTGCCGACCATGACCGACGCCGCCCGGCATCGCGCCCGCACGCTGGGACTGCGGTCGCGGTCACGTCCGGCCGATGGACCAGAGGACCGCGAGCGCTACGAGCGTTGCATCATGGGCCGGACGGTGCCGCTGCTGGCGGTGGCCCCGAACCGTTTGGCGCAGTTCTTTCAGACCGAGGACTACCTGATCCTCCTGCACGAGCAGAAGTCCGACCTGCGCATCATCCCGATCGACGGTGCCGTGCCGCCACCCGCCTCGGTGCGGCAGTGGTCGGGACGGTCGCGCGGTTACTGGGAGGGCGACACGCTGGTGGTGGAGACCACGAACCTCAACGGTGCCTGGACGCTCAGCGGCAGCGGCCCCAACATGCATGTCGTCGAGCGATTCACGCGGACCCCGACCGGCATCGATTTCGCCTTCACCATCACCGACTCCGAGTCGTTCGACGCGCCCTGGACGGTGACGTTCCCGATCACGCAGGCGGCGGGCCCGGTCTTCGAGAACGCCTGTCACGAGGGGAACTACAGCATGCCGCTGATCCTCAGTGGCGCCCGGGCCGAGGAGCGAGCCGCAGCGGCGGCCACCCGCTAGCGCAGCACGGGATGCGCAGGCCCAGCAGCTCTCCCGATCTCGTGCTGGCCGTCGCGCTCGGCTTTGTCACGGCGGTCCCGGCGGCGCGCGCGCAGGTGGTGCAGCCCCCGCCGAGTTCACCCCCGGTGCTGCGTTACTTGGAGCTCCGCTTTCCGACCCAGGGCAATCGCGGGTTCCACGATCCGTCGACCTACCTCAGGCAGTCGGACACCACGCATTACCTCAGCATTCCAGGGCGTCTCCGTTATTCGCTCTACACCGAAGCCGAGCCGGTGATTCTTGCGGATGCGGAACGCTTCTGGCGGTCGGGACAGTTCGAGAGCCTGTGGGTGGACGTGACAGACAGCCCCTTCGAGAACGGCGTGGTTGGGAAGCACGTCGTGTTCAATTTCGTGGAGCGGGCCGAGACCAGGATCCCGACCGCTGACAATCCGACGACACCGCCAGAGTTTCGACAGCCACCGGCAGGCCATCAGCGCCTCTACCCGCCGCCCGAAGACCGGCGCTATCGCTGAAGAACCCCCTCGCGAAGCTCGCTAGACACGACCGTGTTCCCGTATCGTCGGCCGGGGCCCACAACCGGTTCGGAGCACGAAGGGCGCGTGCTGTTGCCGTCGACGCTTCGGGTTGTCAAAGAACCAACGACGACCCCAATCGGGTCCAACCCTACCCAACCGAGCTCGACCGGTCGTGATGGGTGACCTGGCCGAGCCCGCCGGCGTCGCCCCAGCGTCCACCACTGTAGATCCTGATGCCGACACTCCGGGTCTCGGAAATCAGCGTGCCGTCTGCGGTGTATCGCCAGTAGCCGCCCAGCACGTGCGCTTTGTCGTGCGTGGCATGAATCACCAGCGGCCGGTCGGGCCGCATCCGCGTGTAGTCGTAATCACCGACCGCGCCACCGGCGAACTCGGCGAACTCGTCCAGGTTCGTTGAGAGCGTCCCCGTCCCGGTGGATGATGTGACCTCGGACAGATTCAGCCGGCTCGCGACGCCAGTGGTACGCCAGCCGGCCATCGGTCGTCCATTCCGCGCGTCGCGAGAACGGTCGCGTGGCCCATAGCCGAATGACACGCTAGCCCGGCGGGTGCCGACCGGCAGCTCGGGCTCGTAGGAGCCCCGGCCGGCGCTCCGATCGTTCAAGATGTCCTCGTTTCGATAGCCGAACTGAGCCAGGTATCCCTGGCTCCCTACTCTGTGGGTCATCTCCGCATCCGGATGGCGACTTCCTTCGTATCCGCGCTCGTGGAAGATGGTCGACACTAGCTGGATCGCCCAGCGGCCGTCGTTGTTCGTCACCGAGTAGATGCCGTCGCAGTCGAGCAGCTTGTGCCCGTCCGCAGTGTAACGGGTGAACGAGAGTGAGAACACGGCTCCAACGGGGCAGTAGAGGTGCACATTCACGCCTTCGAGCAGGTCGTACGACCCCGGGTTGACCCGGCTGGGTCCTCGTCCGGTCCCGTTCATCGAGGGCGGCGGGTCGGATCGCAACGCGGCGGCACTCTCCACGACGATCGGCTCAATGTCCTCGTAGATGGCGAACGGAAAGTGAAGCGTCCGGGCGAGTGCATCCAGGTCTCGTTGACTGAGCGCCGTGAAGTATTCGACGACGAGTCTCAATCCCTCGCTGAGGGGGGCTGAGAATGACACCGGAAACCGCGAGTCGAGCTGTGCGCCCGGTCGCAGACCCGCGGGTTGTGCGAAGTCGAGCTCTTGTTGTGCAGCCTCGGCCAGCCCCGTGAGCGGCCGGCCCAAAACCCTGCCGAACGCGCCCAGTGCGCCGATGGTCCCGACCGTATTGAAGAACGTCCGGCGATCGACATGCGCTCCGTTCGACATCTCCCATCCTCCCTGCAGGCTGAAACCAGAAGGCAACGTCACCCCAACTGTGGCATTGTAAGACGCACGTCGTCAGGAGGAGCCCATGCATCGACTGCCGCGAGATGAGTGGACTGTTGCCGGCCTGGGTTTCATCGTGGCCGTCTGCGTCGTCTCGGTCGGATGTGGGCCGAGCGGCCATGGAGGTGGTCCTTGGTTCGACCTCGAGCTGCCGCCCGGATTGGGCAATCCACACCAGCCGGTCCTGAACGTCACGGACCGGTCCGCTCCCTCCGCGTCCGTCCCGGAGGGCGAGGCGGGCCACCACGCGCTCGAGAGTGACCGCATTCTGGACGACGTAGGCACGATCACCGGGTTCTCCCGGGCCGACCGCGCGGCGGGGAATCAGATGTGGGGCCGCGTCACCGGCCGACCCGCGGCCGCCGAGACGATGGAGTGGGTGGCCAAGGAGTTCCGCGACGCCGGTCTTCGCGACGTCGAGGTCCAGGCGTATGACGGAACCGAGGCGATGTGGTGGCCGCGCCGGTGGCAGGTGCGCCTGTTCGCCGACCCGGTCGTGGGCGCCGGTAGCGAGGCCGTCGTGCTCGAGTCGGCCCTCCCGACGAGCGGGTCGGAGATTCCCGGCGGTGTGTTGACCGCCGCTCTGGTCGATGTCGGGTCCACCGCCGCCGACGCCTTGCCGGATGTCGAGGTCGCGGAAAAGTAGCCGTACAGTCGCTCCGGCCGGCATCTGGCGCCTACTCCGAGCGCCGCCGCACGGTCGCCCGGGCGCGCGAGCTGATGGGCCGCGGCGCCGTGGCCGTGCTCAACGTCATCGAGCAGACCGGCAACATGCACATTCGCGACTTCAGCAACTGTGACGGACCCTGCTTCAACATCGGTACCGCCGATGGCGCTTTTCTCGTCGCCGCCATGGCCCGCGCGGCGGAGGCCGGTTTGTCGGACGCAGTGCGGGTCGAGCTGACGCTGGAGACCGAGACGCTCACCGAACTGACGGGGCACAACGTCGTCGGCGTCGTCGAGGGGCGAACCGACGAGACCATCATCGTCAACGCGCATGCCGATGGCTGGTTCGATGCGGCCGGCGACAACGCCGACGGCCTTGCGGTCCTCCTCGCGATGGCGCGGCACTTCGCTGAGCCGGGGCGCGAGCTCGATCGCACGTTGGTTTTTGTCGCCAGCGGGGGGCATCACAGCCGGGGACTCAACGGTCCGTCGAATTTCACCGCCATGAATCCCGAGCTGGGCGAGAAGACGGTGCTCGTGCTGAATCTGGAGCATGTCGCGCAGCGTGCCATCCGACCAGGAGAGTGGACGGTCGACCCGACCGAGCAACCGATGAGCTTCGGCATCGATAACGAATCGCCGTTCCTGATCGACGTCGGCCGCCGGGGGATGGCGCGATACGGCTTCAACCTCAACCCGGAGTTCAGGGCCGCGGTCCCGGGCGACCTGGGCGGCTATCGGTCGTTCGGCGCACCCCGTGTGCAGGCGATTCACTCCGGACCGATGTATCACGCCAGCGGCGACGTGCTGGAGACGATCTCCGCGCCCGGTCTGGAACGCGCGGCGCGCTTCTACGCGTTTTTCGTTCGCGAGACCGCCAAGGCTCCCCGTGAAGAGATCGCTTCAAGGGCAGGAGCGGAGTGATTCGCTGCGGGAACTGTCGCGTCAATGTCGGCGACCTGCAGATGGTCTGATCGTGGGCGCTGGGGCGCGGTGGGGTGATGAATCTGGCCGGCCCGGACAGCGTGGTGCACGGGTTTGGCCGTGCGTTGCAGTTGAAGACCTGTGCCGTAAGACCGTCCCAAGACAATGAGGGTAGCGATGAGAGCAAGGTGGCTCGGAATTTTGGCGGGCGGCGTGTTCATGCTGCTCGGATGTGGTCATCTGGTGAGCGCGCAAGTCGTCGAATACACCGAAGTTGAAGGCTGGCCCGACCCTGCGACCTCGGCTGCAGGCACGCCGGCGGCCTGGAACTTCGGACAGGTGTCGGGAGTGGCGACCAGCGCGAACGGCTACATCCTGGTGCTGCATCGCGGCGCCAACCCGATCATGCTGTTCGACAGTGGCGGCCGCTTCGTCCGGGCCTGGGGCGACGGCCTGTTCAGCAGCGGAAAGGTCGGCGGCATCGCGCCCGGCGATCGCCAGCCTGGCCAGTCTGGCTACACCGCGGTCTATGGCCCGGCCGGGTGCCATGCGTGCGGCGCCCACGCGATTCGCGTCGACCCGGACGGCAACATCTGGGTGGTCGATGCACCCGGTCACGTCGTCTACAAGATGGACCCACAGGGGCGCGTGCTGAGGGAGCTCGGCACGAGAGGCGTCTCCGGCGTAAGCCAGAGCACTTTCAACCTGCCGACCGATGTCGCCTTTTCTCCGGGCGGTGACGTGTATGTCAGCGACGGCTATGGCAACGCGCGCGTGGTGAAGTACACGGCGGACGGGCAGTATCTGCTCGAGTGGGGCAGCCGCGGGACCGGTCCCGGAGAGTTCGGACTGCCGCACAACCTGGCGGTCGACGCCGAAGGTCGGGTCTATGTGACCGACCGTGACAACCAGCGGGTCCAGGTCTTCACGCGCGAGGGCGAGTTTCTTACAGAGTGGCAAGACATCGGCGGTAACTCCGCCTTGTTCATGACCACGACCAGAGAGGAAAACCAGCAGATCTGGACCGGCGGCACATTGCGTAATCTCGATGGTGAGGCGGTCGCGACATTACCGGGTGGCAACGGTGGGCACGGCATGACCGAGACACCGGACGGCGAGGTGTTCGTCGCCCAGCTCGCCGGGCGAGTGCAAAAGTTCGTCAAGTAGGTCTTCTCATCAGGTATAAACTGCTAATATTGGTAGAATATACCTATGGCATTAAGTATCAAGAACGCTGAAACAGAGCGCCTGGCAAGGGCTCTGGCAAAACAGAGCGGGACAACCGTTACCCGTGCCGTGACGAATGCTCTCGAGGAGGCGATGCAGCGTGCGCGGGGACGCCGGTCCGCACCATCGGTGCTGGACGCCATCCTGGAAGTGTCCGATCGTTGTGCCTCATTGCCGGATCTGGACACGCGAACGGCAGACGAAATCCTGGGCTACGACCAGGCCGGCGGTTTCTCCTGATGGTCATCGATGCGTCGGCGCTGCTTGCGATACTCTTCGGAGAACCTGAGCGAGACGAGTTCGCGCGCGCTGTCGCAGCGGCTGGGGTTCGGCTGGTAGGAGCCGTAAATGCCTTCGAGGCTGCGGCCGCCGTGGCGGCGCGCAAGGGGCCGGAAGGGTCTCGGGAACTGGATCTGCTGTTTCACGGCGCTGGCATCGAGGTCGTGTCGTTTACCGAGGCACAGTTGCGATTGGCTCGAGAAGCCTATAATCACTTCGGCAAGGGTCGTCATCCGGCCGGGCTGAATCTGGGCGATTGCTGCGCCTACGCGCTGGCACGGCATGCGGGCGAACCGCTTCTCTTCAAAGGAGACGATTTCCCGCAGACCGACGTGAGCGCGGCTGTCTCATCTGGCGCCTGAAGCGATCGACACGGGGGAGCGAATGAACATTCGACACATCGCGGCTGCACTTGGCCCGCTCGTGATGGGTGTGTCGTTGGCCGGTGCGCAGAGCTTCGAGCCGCCGCGCACGGCTGATGGCAAGCCCGACCTGCAAGGAGTCTGGGACTTTCGCACGCTGACGCCGCTCCAGCGGCCTGAGAATCAGGCAGACCAGGCGGTGCTTACGGCCGAGGAAGTGGCCGAGCTCGACGCGCAGTCCGCGGCGAGCGAGGCGGCGGCGTTCGCGCCAAGTGAAGTGCGGAACGAACCGCTGCCGGTCGGCGGCGACGTCGGCGCCTACAACAGCTACTGGGTCGACCAGGGCGCGTCGGTGGTCGACGACCAGCGGACATCGCTCATCGTGGACCCGCCGACCGGACGCCTGCCAGAGCTGCAGCCAGGCATCGAGCTGGCCGTCCTGTCGCTCGGCGAGGACCTGCCGGGTACGCGCCCCGTACGGGTCCGCGCGGCGGGGATCGCCGCCGATAGCTGGCATGATCGAGGTCTGTCCGAGCGGTGTCTGCTCGGCTTCAACTCCGGTCCGCCGATCGTGCCGGCCGGTTACAACCAGAACATCCAGATCTTTCAAACGCCCGACCACGTGGCGATCTTGCACGAGATGGTGCATGATGCGCGTATCGTCCCACTCGACAGGCGCATGCACCTGCCAGAGAACGTCCGCCAGTGGATGGGCGATTCGCGCGGCTATTGGGACGGCGATACACTAGTGGTCGAAACACGCAGCTTCACCGACAAGACCGCCAGCTTCAACCCGTCGGTGGTGACGGCTGCGGGGACCGGCGCGACGCTACGCCTGACCGAGCGCTTCCGGCGGGTGGGTGACGACACGTTGTTGTACGAATACACGGTGGACGACGCATCGACATTCACGCAGCCCTTCACTGCCGCCTTGCCGATGAAGCGCGGCGATGCGATGTTCGAGTACGCGTGTCACGAAGGAAACTACGGTTTGCCGAACATGCTCGCGGGGGCGCGGGTCGCCGAGGCGGCCGCGACGTCTGGGCAGTAGCGTGTAACCTGGAGGGGAGACTGTCATGAAACGGATCGTCGTGTTGGGCCTGTTGATCGCGGGCGGCGCCCTGGTCGTAGCCTGTGGAATGGGTGCACAGGGAAACGTCGCCGAGATCGAGCAGGTGAAGGACAACCTCTACCTCATCACAGGCGGGGGCGGTAACACCGCGGCCTTCGTCACCGATGGCGGCGTCGTGCTGGTCGACACCAAGAACCCCGGGTGGGGCAATGCCATCCTGGACAAGGTCAAGACCGTGACCGACACGCCGGTGACGATGATCATCAACACGCATACGCACGGCGACCACGTCGGGAGCAACATCGACTTCTCGCAGCCGGTCGAAGTGGTGGCGCACATGAACACCAAGACCAACATGGAGAAGATGGAGCCGTTCCAGACCGACAGCGGGCGTCAGTATCTGCCCAGCCGGACCTACGAGAACCGGCTCTCGGTGCTCGAGGGCGACGACCAAATCGACCTCTACTACTTTGGTCAGGGTCATACCAGTGGCGATTCCGTCGTCGTCTTCCCCTCGCTCGGGGTGGCGCACACGGGGGACCTCTTCGCGTGGAAGGGGACGCCCTACATCGATACCGGCAACGGCGGGAGCGGCGTTGCGTACCCGAGGACCGTGCTGGCCGCCGCCGATACCATTCAGGGCGTCGACACGGTGATACCGGGACACAGTCCGGTCATGACCTGGGCCGACTTCCGCGAGTTCGGCGAGTTCAACCGCGATTTCCTGATTGCCGTCGAGCGTGGGAAGAAGGAAGGCAAGTCGGCGGCCGAGGCCGCCGCGTCGCTGAATCTGCCGGCGCGCTACGCAGACTACGCGATGAGCCGAGGCAACCTGACCAGCGCCGAACAAAATGCAGAGATAATCTACGCCGAGCTCGACCGCTAACCAGGCGGCGGGACGACTGAACGCGCGCGCAGGCTCGTTCGCGTGGCGGCATGCCAACGGGCTCGTGTGCGCGTGCGTTCGGTCGCGAAAGGCGCTCTCCAGTTAAGATCAAGCCGATCGGTCTCCTGACGCCGGCGGAGATGAATCGTGCAACTACCTCCGTTCCCTCCCGGCACGGCCGCGACGACATGACCAAACAACCTCCTCAGATCAGTGGCGACGTGCGATGAGTCGGCTTGTCCATACCGATCGGACCTACCAGACCCGCCGCGTCGTCATCTGTCTCTGTGTCGCGCTGTGGCTCTGTGCCCGGGTCTATCCCGGTGCCCAGGCCCCGGAGCGTTCTTCCGAGCGGAGTCCTCCGAGCGTAGAGGGCTCGGTCGCCGTGGTGCCCTTTGCCAACCTGAGCCAAGACGCTGTCGATGACTGGATTGGTGACGGTATCGCCGAGACGGTGTCGGCCGAACTGACGCGGCTCGGTCTCTCGGTGATCGACCGGGATGCGACAAGCGGCGTGAGCGCGGACGTCGTTGACTCCGGCGAATCAGATGGGCGGATCGACCCGCTTGACCAACCTGACCAGTTTGACTGGGAGGCCCTCGACGCCTGGCGTCGCCTGGGCGTCGCCTGGGTGGTGACCGGGGCGTATCAGCGCGTGGGCGAGTCGCTTCGCATCACAACACGTGTCATCGATGTCGACACCGGTGAGGTGCATCGCAGTGCCAAGGTCGACGGCTCCTTCGCCAACCTGTTTCGCGCGCAGGACCAGATCGTCGCCGCAATCAGCGACCAGCTCACCCGCGCGCGCCGTGAGACACCGGCCGCCCGGGTCCGGGCCGGTGGGGCGGATCTCGCGCCGGCGCTCGGTGAGATCACCGGCGTGCTCGAGCTCGACGATGTGGGTGCCGACCGTCGGCCCGGGAACGCCGATGGTCGGGTTTCGCCACCGATTCAGCGTGGGGGACGTGGAGGTCTTGCAGCCACGCCGCCTGGCGGGCGAACCCGAGCACTCATCGGTCGCGTCACCCAACCCCCACGCATCGACGGCCGTCTCGACGATGCGGTGTGGGAAACCGGGACGCGCCTCAGCGGCTTCATCCAGATTGCGCCGGTCGAGGGGGCCCCGGGCACCGAGGACACCGAGGTGTGGCTGGCGCACGACAGCGACAACATCTACGTGGCGTTCTACGCCCATTACACAGATCCGGGCATGATGCGGGCCAATCGCTCCGACCGCGACGAGATCCGTGGCGACGACCGGATGGCGGTGCTGTTCGATCCGTTCCTCGACCAGCAGCGAGCCTACCAGTTCGAGGTCAATGGCTACGGTGTGCAGGGCGACTCGATCGTCAATGCCGACGGTCGTAGTGGCTCGACGAGCAGCCGGGCGCCTCGACCGCAACGGAGCGGCGGCGTGTCGAGATCGGGCGGCGGTGGCGGTGGAAGCGGACTCAGCGGTTCCGGGCAGTTCGGCATCCGCGGCGACGATTCGTGGAACACGTTGTTCTACTCGGCTGGACAGGTCGTCGCAGACGGCTGGACCGCCGAGATGTCGATTCCGTTCAAGAGCCTGCGATACCCCGCGAGCTCGGGCACCGATGACCGCCGGTGGGGCTTTCAGATCACGCGAGTCATTCGCGGCAAGTCCGAGGCGCAGGCCTGGTCACCGGTCTCGCGCGGGGTCGTCGGGCAGCTCACGCAGTTCGGCGTGCTCGACGGCCTCTCGAATCTGTCGCAAAGCCGTAATCTCGAGATCCTGCCGGAGCTGACAGGGGTCAGGTTCGGCGCGCTCGATACCGAGACCGGTGCCTTCGACGAACGAGACCCGGACGGCGATGTTGGTGTCAGCGTGAAGTACGGCATCACGCCTAATCTGACCGCCGACTTCACCGCCAACCCCGATTTCTCCCAGATCGAGTCCGACCAGCCACAGATCGAGACGAATCAGCGGTTCGCACTCTTCTTTCCAGAGCAGCGTCCGTTCTTCCTCGAGGGGCAGGAGATCTTTCTGACCCCGACGATCACGAATCTTCTCCACACCCGCACGATCATCGATCCACGATTTGGCGGCAAGCTGACCGGGAAGGTCGGCAGGACCACGCTCGGCGTGGTCGCCGCCGACGACCAAGCGGCCGGGCGTCTCGATGACCTCGACGACCCGCGGTTCGGCACGACCGCGCAAACGTTCGTGGGGCGGGCTCGCTATGACCTCTATGCCGAATCGTATCTGGGCGCCATCGCGACGGCACGGGAGTTCGGGGAGGAGTACAACCGCGTGGCCGGGGTCGATGGGCGCTTCCGCCTGGGTCGGACGCACCGGTTCAGCTTCCTCGCGGTCGGCTCGTCCACACAGGACGCCGAGGAGGGTGCGCTGAGCGGTCCGGTGTTGGAAGCGGATTACACTCGTCAGGGGCGCAATCTTGGATACGGCGCCTCGTTCAGCAGCGTCGACCCGGACTTTCGGACCGAGACCGGGTTCCTGCCCCGCATCGACTATCGCCAGGCCAGCGGCAATGTGTCGTACCGGTGGTGGCCGGAATCGTCGTTGATCACGTGGGGACCCACGTTCAGATACCTGCGGCTCTTCGACCACGCGGGCGTGTTGCAGGACGAACAGATCCAGGGTCAAGTGAGCCTGTCGTTTCAGAACAACATCTCACTCAACGGCACGATCAGCCGAGACCTCGAGCGGTTCAACGAGATCGACTTTCGAAAGACCGGCTACGGGTTCTTTGGTGTCGTCAGCGCGCGGCTCCTCTCGGTGGTGGGTGGCTTCAACCGCGGCGACGGAGTGCTGTTCAGCGACAGTCCGTTTCTCGGTCGTTCGACCAGCGGCAACTTTCTGATCAGCGCCCGCCCGTCGTCGCGGCTACGGGCGGAACTGACCGGGATCTTCAGCAGCTTCGTCGACCCACGGGACGCGTCGAAGGTGTTCGACGTCAAGATCTTCCGCACGCGTACGACCTATCAGTTCACCACTCGACTACTCCTGCGCCACATTCTCGAGCACAACACGCTGGCGGAGACCCTCGGCAACAATCTGCTCCTGACCTATCGCATCAACGCCGGGACCGTGGCGTTTCTGGGCTACGACGACCGCTACCAGCAAGGTGCCCTCATCGACGAGCTGCTGTTTCCGACGACCCGGCTCCGACGGACGAACCGGGCGGTCTTTGCCAAGCTGTCCTATCTGTTCCGATACTGATCAACTCGTCGTGGAGGGTGTTGCCGTGCGTATCCAGTGTGTCGTGATCGTTCTTGCTGCCGCGGTGTGCGCCGGATGTGCGGCCGAACCGGAGCCGTCCGCATCGACGCCAGACGCAGTAGCGCCGGCGCCCGCATTCGAGTTCCCACCGGATACGATCGTGGCCGAGCGGGGCGGGTTCATTCCGGAAGGTGTCGAGTATGACACCACGAACGGGCGCATCCTGACGGGGTCGCTCTCGGAAGGATCGGTCCTGCAGCTCCACAACGATGGCCGCGTGACGACCGTGGTCAGCGATCCCGATCTGGTCTCGTCGATCGGCATCGAGGTCGATGAGCCGCGAGACCGACTGCTGGTGGCGAATTCGGACCGCGCCGTGTTCGACGGGAGCACCACCGGGCAGGCCAAGCTGGGCGTCTACAACCTCACGACCGGCGACCGGATCGCCATGGTGGATCTCGCGGCGGCCATCGTCGATGCGCCTGCCGACGCGGCGCACTTCGCGAACGACGTCGCGGTGGCCGACGATGGCATCGCATACGTGACCGACACGCAGTTGAACGTGATCTACCGTGTCGGCGCCGAGTACGAGGCGTCGCTGCTGTATCGCTTCGAGGACGACGGCGCGGGTCCGAACGGCATCGTCCATCACCCGTCCGGGTATCTCCTGGTGGCGCGCGGGGCAGCACTGTGGAAGGTGCCGCTCGACGACCCCGGCACTGCGATCGAAGTGGCCCTGCCAGAGGAGGTGCCCGGGCAGGACGGGATGGTATGGACGCCTGATGGTCGCCTCGCCATCGTCAGCAATTCCGGCAACCGGGTGGTTGCCTTGACGAGTCAGGACGACTGGGCCACGGCGCAACTCGCTGGTGTCGCGACCTACGAGACCCAGGCGACAACGGCCGCCGTCGTCGGTGACGATATCTACGTCGTGCACGCGCACTTTGCCGACGACGCTCCCCCGAGCGTCGAACGGGTGGTGTTCGACGAGGGTCCGCGGTAGAGGTTGTAGGCAGGTAAGGGTACAGGTCCCACGAGCGTCGGGACGTCCTGGCGACTACTCGGGTCGGGCGTGTTTCTCGTGGCAGCTCTGGCACGAATCGAGAAGCAGGTTCCCCGCTTCCAGCACCGCGTCCACGTTCCGGTCCTCGGTCGCTTTGAGCGCCACCGACCCGGCTTCGATCAGGGCGTGGGCCGAGGACACCCACGTATCGTCCTTGACCCGGTCACCGACCAGGAGGAGGTTGCCCGATTCGGCAAGAATCACGGCGCTGTTGCGAAGCGCCGTCCAGTCATCATCGTTTTCCGGTGCCTGTCTGCCGACGTTGAAGAGGTGGTCGGAGGTGGGAACCACCATCGCTTCCATGATCTGTTTGAGACTGGCGATGGCCTTGACGGTCGAAACAGGCACCGGCGCCGGAGCTGAACGGCTCGTTCCGCTTGGCTCAGGAGTCGAGTCACCGCCGCCAGGGACCGCGCCGGAAGCAGGCAATTTCAGATCCTGCGCCGGATGTGTGCCAACGGGCGTTTGTAATAGCACGACTCCCAGCAATATCGTCAGCCAGCTGACCATTGCAGTCCGTGCGGCCGGGCGCTGAACGTTCCTCATGAACTGTTCTCCCGTGTCTGACCAGTGAAACTCAGACCCCGTCGTTTATCCGGTTGCAACAGCCGTCGTTGTGCCCGGCATTGGCGGACACACACTGGCCACGCTGCCATGCTGATCGACACGGCGCGAAATCGCCATGACGGGCGTCATGTGTCAGGTCAGGGACGAAAGGCCCGAGGGGGAGCTGGAGTTCGACCTACGCCGTCAGCCGCTGATCCAGCACGAGCGCTTCGGTGAGTGTCGTGCCGAACCCGGCGGCTTCAGGTGCCAGAAAGTCTCCGCCATCAGACCGTGGTGTCATGGCGTCGAGTATCGCCGACCCGGCGGGGAAGCTTTCGGCCATCGTGCAGCTGGGCGACGTCAGTGCGATCGGCAGACCCCAGAGGCTGCCGCCGCGATGCGGAATGATCTCGAGGCCGGCCTCCTCGACCAGTTTCGCAATGCGTCGCCCGGCGGTGACGCCGCCGCACCAGGTCATGTCCGGTTGCAGCACCTCGGCCGAGCCCAGACGCGTCAGCACCTCGAACCCGTGTTCGGTGTACTCGTGCTCACCACAGGCGACCTTGGTCCAGCCGGGTCCGCCGCCACCGATCCGCCGCACCAGCTCGGCGTACCCGAAGACGTCGTCCGGCGAGAGCAGCTCCTCCATGAAGTAGAGGTTGGCCGGCCTCACCCGTTCGGCGAAGTCGACCGCCCATTCGACGGTGCCGGTGCGCGACACGCAGTCGATCATCAGGTTGCCCTCGGGGCCCATCGTCTCGCGCGCGGTCACGATCTGGTCAATCGTGCGATCCATGGCATCTGCGGGAGTCTCGGGACCGACACGCGGAAAGAGCTTGAAATGGCGGATTCCCTCGGTCTGCGCCTGGGGAATGTTTCCGCCGCTCTGGTAGATCGCGATCCGGTCGCGCGCTTGTCCCCCCAGCAGCTGATACACCGGTTGACCGGCGTGCTTGCCGGCGATGTCCCACAACGCGTTGTCCACAGCGCTGAGCGCCATCGTGAACAGCCCGCGACGTCCGTAAAACAACGCCGAGCTGTACATCTGGTCCCAGAGCTGCTCGACGTTGAGCGGGTTGGCGTCGACCAGCAGATGTTTCAGGTGCCCGTCGATAATCTCTACCGCCGCGCTGCCGCCGGCACCCATGCCGAAACCGGTGATGCCCTGGTCTGTCTTGATGACGGCGATGATGGCGGACGGAAGCTGTTCGAACGGTCCCCCGTATCGCCACCTGCGGGGATCGTCGTCCGAGGAGAAGCTAGGCGGATCGAGCAGTCCATCAGAGCGCTGATTGATATAGACGGGGTAGGCGTCGACCGCGCGGATCCGGATCGGCGGCGACTGTCGACTCCTCCCAGTTACTGGAGCGGTCGGGCCGGTCGGTTCGGCGTCGCCCTGACGTGGCGCGCCGACGGCGGCGGCCACCGCCGCCAGTCCCCCGATACCACGCAGGAAACGGCGTCGGCTCGGCGACCTCAGGTCTCGGTCCATCTGGTCCTCCGCGGCAGCAGCGAAACCAAGAAGACCCACTGCTGGGGCTAGTCGTTTGGCGGAACGGCCTCCATCAACAGGGCCAGTGCGTTTCGCAGAGCCCTCCCGCCAGCGCGCGATCCTCGATAGTGTCCCTGCCGCACGACGACGAGACCGTGCGACGGGATGATCAGGGTCGTCTGCCCGCCGGCGCCAGACATGTAATAGGCCTCGCGCGGCACCGGGAACGTACCCGTGCCGTTGATCCAGAAGAAGCCGCCGTAGATCGGGCGGCCGTCAGCCTCCCAGGCGGGCGCGAGCGTGCTGACGAACTCGGCGTAGCCCTCCGGCAGGATCCGCTCACCCATCCACATCCCATCTTGCAGATACAGGTTGCCGAGACGGGCCCAGTCGCGGGCCGGCGCCAGCTCGTAGCCTTGCAGGAGATAGTTGCCGTACGGGTCGGTTTCGAGCACGAAACCGCGGATGCCAATCTTGTCGAACAGCTCCCGCTGCGGGAACGACAGGTACTCGTCGCCCCGTCCCTCGACACCCAGCCGGACAAGGTAGTTGGTCAGCACAGGGTCGGAGTTGCGATACCGGCCGATCGTATTCGGCGGCCATTGCTGGGGACGGGTCGCCGCCCATTTGAACGAGTTGACGCTACCGGTGTAGACATACAGGTGATCCGGGTAGCCGAGTGATGGATCGAGGTCGGGATCGGCGACACCCCTGAACCGCAGGCCGCTCGACATATGCAGGATGTCGGCGATCCGGATGGCCTGGCGCGGGTCGCCCTGGGTCTGCCATTCCGGAACAGGCGCTGGCTGCCAGAGGTCGTAGACCCCCTGTTCGATCAACACGCCCATCAGGGTCGCCGTCAGGCTCTTGCCCATCGACCAGCTCTCGAGCGGAGTGTGCATCGTGATGCCGTCGCCGTACCGCTCACCGATGATGCGGCCCTTGTGGGTGATGACGAGCGCCGCGGTCATGCCCTCGGCCGGCTCGAACGCGGCGGCCACCGCCTGGGCGACCTTTTTGGCGTCGATGCCTTCAGGGAGCGGGCCCTCTGGCAGCACGTCTCCCATCGGCCACGGTTGGGTCGTCGGGTCGGGCAGCGTGCTCGTGATGTCGACTGGTTCGAAGAACACGTCGTCTTCTCCGACAGGCAGCGTCACGCATCCGTGGTCGCCGTTGAACTTCGCCGTGCGCACGACACCGTCGGGTAGCGTGAGATGCACCTGCCGGCTGTCTCGATCGACCTCGACTGCGGTCACGTGTGCTCGCTCTTCGTAGGGCGAGCTGAAGAACCCGACGTTCTCGGCCGCGAACTCGGGATCCAGTCCAGTGACAAAGACCGCCGAGCAGAGCGTCTTGGCGAAACCGGATGTGTGGTGCGACAGCGGGTCGCCGGGCGGTGGAACATATTCGGTATCGAGCTCGGCAGCCTCCGCGCGGGCGAGCATCGCCTCACGCGCATCCGACGTGTTTTGCGCCGCGCTCGCGCCCACACCGGGTCCGACGAGTGACAGGGCCGACAGGGAAAGTGCCCCCACCGCGGCTAAGGCCAGAGGGAGTGTGCGAGTCATCATGACGTTCTCCTCGGAAGCTGAGGAAGGGTAACATGTTCGTGCGCTCGTGCTGTTCACCGACTCCGCGTTCCTTCTCCGATTTCTTCCGCTGCTGCTCGCGCTCTTTTTCCTCGGCGTGGCGATGACGCCCCGGAGTTGGCGGTCGGGTGCCAGACGTTTCAGTCTGGCCAACACCGTGCTGCTCGGCGGTAGCCTCCTGTTCCTCGTCAACGGCGCAGGCGCGTTCGCACGTGTAATTGCCGCAGCCGTCGTCTGCAACTATGTCGCGGGGGCGGCGATCGGCTGGGCGCGTCGGGCCGGCGCATCAGTCGCTCGACCCTCCCCTCTACCGGAAGCCTTGCTTACGCTCGCGGTGACCGGCAACGTGGTGTTGCTGGGCGTCTACAAGTACGCCATGCCGCTCTCCGGTGGTCTGGCCGCGCGGTCGTTCGCCGTGCCCCAGCTGCTGGCGCCGTTTGGTCTGACCTTCATCGCGTGCCACGCGATCTCCTACCTGGTCGACGTCTACCGTGGCGAGACGCCTCACCAGGTCAGTCCCATCCGGGCGTCGCTCTACCTCATATTTTTCCCTATGCTCTGTGCCGGACCATTGGTGCGGTATAGCGAGATGGGCCCGCAGTTGGCGCAGCGTCGGGTGACGATGGCCGCCTTCGCCTACGGCGTGCGGCGCTGGCTAGTCGGTCTCTCCAAAGTCGTGTTTCTCGCCGACGTCTTGGCCGTGCCGGCCGATGCGGTCTTCGCCATGCCGGTCGGCGAGCTCGGTTTGCTCCAGGCCTGGCTCGGGGCCGTTTGCTTTGCCCTGCAAGTCTATTTCGCCCTCTCCGGCTACGCCGACATGGCGATCGGGTTCGGGCGAATGTTTGGATTCCGGCTGTCCGAAAATTTTCGATGGCCGTACGGCGCAGCGACTCTCACCGAGTTCTGGCGCCGCTGGAATATCTCGTTGATGGACTGGTGCCGTGGCTACCTCGGATTATCGCTCGGGGCTACCACCGTGGATCGCGTAGGGCATGCCCGGCGACTCGTCACGCTATTCCTGTGTGTCGGGCTTTGGTACGGTCCTGGCTTGAACGTGATGGTCTGGGGGATGCTGCACGGGATGGTGGTAGCGCTCGAGCATGTGGGGCTCGGCACCCGCCTCGCCCGGCTGCCAAACGCGCTTCGCCACGCGTATCTGTTGCTCGTGGTGCTGTGCCTGTGGGTCGTGTTTCGGGCCGAGTCGCCGGCGAAGGCCATCGTCATGCTGCAGACGATGACCGGGTTTGCCGGTGCAGCCATGCCGTCGCCGTTGGTGCTGGCACCGACCCACTGGGTAGCGCTGGCGGCCGCCGTGGTGACGGCGGTGCCGATCTGGCCGGGATTCGGCCGATGGCTCGTGACGATTGACGCCCTGACCACCTCGACTTTGATCCTGGTCTCGACGAGCTGTGTCTTCGTGTGGCGCCGTTTCGTCGGCGCGGCCCGCTTTCTTGTCGGCCGCCAACGCTGACGCACTACACTAGCGCCGTGTCTTCAATGGGAGTTGGCGCGGCCCTCAAGCTTCGCCCGTCTCCTGTCTCCTGACTCCTGTCTCCTTGGGCACCCGGACCCCGATCGGCCACCGGGCTGGTTCGTGATGCTCGAGATACTCGCGCCGGGTGACCCAGCCGAAGATCATCGACCGGGTCAGCCACCAGTTCTTCGGACGCGCGCCGAAAATGATGTGGGCCACGCTCAGGCCGGCGAGCGACAGACCCGTCATGCCGTGCAGCACATACACCCAGCCCCAGGTGCCTTCGCCGAGGAGGTATGGGTTGGGCGTGATGAAAGGGGTCCCCATCCGCCACAGCATCGTGACGCCGGTCAGGCTGACGGTGCACCCGACAAAAGTCAGCACCAGGTGATACAGCCGGTTGCCGATTGGGTATTTGGCCGAATGCAGGCCCGGAACCTCCTGACCCCGCTCCCGCATGATTTCGGCCTTGAACTCTGGAATGTCCTTCGGTCCGACCCAGATCGACCAGAAGTCGAGAAAGAACGTAGTGTGCAGGATGTGATAGATGATCGAACCGGTCAGAACGAGCCCGGCGGTGTAGTGGATTCCGATCCAGTCGAACTGCCAGCCCATGATTGGGAAGAACGCCGTGCCGAGCAGCGTGAAGATCGAGCCAGCCATGATCCAGTGAAACAGCCGTGCCATGAAGGAGTGTCGCTTGATGCGCGTTGGCAGGTCGTCATGTTTCGCCTCGAGGACGTCGGTTTCCGCCTGGGGACGGACCCGGTGTGCCGACAGGATGATGTAGGAGGCGTGCGCCACCAGAAATGTGACGAACACGAAGAACGACACCCAGAGGATGTTCCAGGCGACGTGGGTGAGCACCGTGCGTCCCCACGGGTCGATCGCTGTTTCGAGAATACCCACTGAAATTCCCCCGGCCGGCCGGCTAGCGGATGTATCCGAGACTGCGCAGTCGCTGAAGCTCCACCGGACTCAGTCCTTCGGCGGCATCCTCGTCGGTTGGCAATGTGCGGGCCTCGGCGTACCGAAGCCGGTCCGCCAGTGCTTCCTTGAGTCGCTCGACGATTTCGGGGTGCGAGGCCGAGACCTCATCGTGGTTCAACGGATCGTCGTCGTGGTTGTAGAGCTCGAACTCCGGCATCCATGCCGGCGGGTCGACGCTACGCACCAGCTTCCAGCCGTCCGAGACCACCGAGTACTGGTCGACGTCGTAGTCGGCGCGTTCGCGGAGGCTGGCCATCCGCTTGCGCTCGCTGAACGCCGGCCGGTCGACCCACCCGAGTGACGTCGGGTCGTCGGGGTTGACGACCAGCGGCAGCAGACTCTGCCCCTGCGCCCTTTCCGGCGTTGCGACGCCGGCTAGCTCGAGCAGGGTCGGCATCAGGCTGAGCGACTCGACCGTGGCGTCGACCACCATCCCGGCGGGGAGCACGCCAGGCCAGTGCAGCATCAGCGGGACGTTGATCGCCTCGCCATACACCGTGTTGCCATGCCAGCCCCAGCCGTGGTCGAGAAACTCCTCGCCGTGGTCGCTGAGGAACGCGAGCAGCGTGTCGTCGGCGACGCCACGTTGCTCGAGTCCTTCCATCAGCCGGGCGATCTCGGCGTCCATCCCCCTAATGGACCCGTCATACCAGTCGAGCTGGTGCGCGGCGTAGACGTCGGGGTCGACACCGGCCGCCTCGAGCTCTTCGCTGTTGGGGAATCGCTCGGGTCCGAACCGGTTGCCGTCGCGGATCCGTCTGTCATCACCCAGCGAATCCGCTACTTGTTCGAGGCGGGCCTCGTGCTCCTCCTTCCCGGTGGGCGAGGCCCACGTCAGGTCGTAGGGCGGATACGGCTCAAATGGGTCGTGCGGGTCGAAGACATGGATGAAGGCGAAGAACGGCACGTCGTGATGGTCGTCGAGCCAGGTCAGGAACCGGTCGACATAGGTGCGCGCCGTCTTGGCGCTGCTGTGTCCCAGGTTGCCGTTGTCGATCGAAGCCCGCTCGTGCATCACCTCCACACCCTGATGCACGTTGGTCATCTTGCCGGTGAACGACACCGACGAGGTGGCGAAGGTGGCGTAGCCGGCGTCCCGGAACGCCTCGGCCATCGTGGTGGCGCTCGACGACAATCGGTCGGCCGTACCGACAATCCCGTGTGACGCTGGGTAGACCGAGCTCAGTAGCGACGGTACGGCCACTTTGGTCCAGGTGGCCATCGAGATGGCGTCGGCGAACCGCACGCCCTCGGCTGCCAGCCCCGTCAGAGTCGGCGCGGTCTTCCGCCCGTGTCCCCATGCGTCGAGGTGGTCACGTCGCAGCGTGTCGCCCAGGAACACGATGACGCCCTGGGGGGTGCTCGATCCGCCATCGGCGAGCGCCAGGCGCGCGTCGGTGTTCGCGTCGACAGCTCGCGGCACCCGCGCGCCGCTGTTGCGCACCACCGGGGCGCCCCAGAAGCCGGTCAGCCCATCGTCTTCCCCGTCGAGCGCGAGCGCCAGCGTGACCTGCTGACCGGCGTACTCCGCGAGGTCGATCCGCTGCTTCTCCCATCGACGTGGCAGCGTCACCGTGCGTCGCCAGAGCTCGGTGTCGCCCGACCCGGTGTCGATCGTGACGGAGAACGTCACCGGATGGTCCTCGACCGTGCCGACAGCCAGATCCAGCCAGGGCCGCGCCGGCAGCGCCAGGTCCAGCTTTACCCGCTCGGGGGCCCGGCTCACGATCGTCTCGCGATAGATCTCGTCGAGCCCCTGCCACCCTGGACCGGCCGCGATTGAACGGAGATGCTCCTTTCGCGTGATCAGCCGGACCGACTCGATCGCGAACTCTCCGTCGGCCGCGTTGGTCGGCTGCACGAGGATGTTCCGCAGTCCGCCGACCGAGAACGACCGTCCGGGGTTCTCCAGCCGGTAGGTGTGGACCTCGTCGCCCGGCTCCAGCTCGGCGGAGAGCGGCGGCTCAGGGGCGTTCCGGATCGTGCGCAGGATCTGTTCCTCGTTCAGCCGCCGGGCGCCGCTGAAGGTGACGGCGACCCTGGTGCCGGCCGAGACCTGCATCGTGATCTCGACCGCCTGCAACAGGTCATCTTCGTCCACCACGAGGGCGTCGGGACGCATTGCGTGCAGCACCGGCAGCTCGCCGCTGGTGCCGACGAGCCGTCCCTCGACCACCTCGAACCCGTCGATGTCGTTCAGGGCCGCCCACCCAAAGGTGGCGCGGCGGTCCTCTTGTTCATCCTGGGTGCTCTCTCCGTCTTCGTTCCCGGCTTCCTCGTCTTCCTCTTCGGGCGGGTCGGGTAGCGGAATCGTGCCCTCGCCGTCGAACCGCCACTCGGTCGGCTCGACCGGGTCGATGGCGACGGTGCCCTCGACCGTGGCGGCCTCGAAGAGGTCGACCAACCGAAGCGCGACCGGCTCGGGTGACTCACCACACGACGAGAGCAACAGAGCCGCCGTGGCAGCGATGACTATGACGGGATTACGCATGGCGTGAGCCTTTCTGGTGACTGGAATCCGGCATGTGAGGCCAGGGAAAACAGACGATGCCCCGAGTGTCGTCACTCGAGCATGCGACCGACCTCTCGCATCAGGCTTTGACGGCTGAACGGTTTTGGCAGAAAGGCAGCGTCGCCCGGCAGCTTGCCCTCACAGACCATGGCGCCGTTGGCGAACCCAGACACGAACAGCACCTTGATGTCGGACATTGTCTGCGACATCTGCTCGAACAGCTCGCGGCCGTTCATCTTCGGCATCACAGCGTCGGTGACGAGCGCGTCGACCGGCCGAGGGTGTTGAGCGGCCACGCGCAGCGCCTCGGTGCCATCAGCGGCCTCGAGCACCGTGTACCCGTGCTCGCGAAGCCAGCCGGCGGTGAGTACGCGGAGGTCGGCATCGTCTTCCACGGCCAGAATGGTCTCCACGCCGGGTGGCGCCGTGTCAGTGTGTTTGTCTAGTGCAGACGTAGCCTGAGGCGCCGCCGACGGCTCCACGCCGTCGCCAGGTGGCAGCAGCACGGTGATGCTGGTTCCGACCTCGAGCTCGCTCTCGACAGTGACATGCCCCCCGCTCTGCCGCAAGATACCGTAGACGGTGGCCAATCCCAGTCCGGTCCCCTTGTCTCTTTTCGTCGTAAAGAACGGCTCGAAAATGTGACTCTGGGTCTCGGTGTCCATGCCGACGCCGGAGTCGCGCACGGTGAGGCGTACATAGGAACCTGGTGGCAGCCCAGAACCTGTCAAATCTGAGGCGAGACTCAGCCTCACGGTCCCCGTTTCGATCGTGACCTGCCCACCGGACGGCATCGCATCCTGCGCGTTCACCACGAGGTTCAGGACCACCTGATCGAGTTGGCCGCGGTTGGCGCGCACAGCAGGTAGATCGTCGACAAGGTCTGTCACCAGCTCAACATCATCACGGCCGGTTCTGGACACCATGGCGAGCAGATCTCGCACCACGGCGTTCAGGTCCACGTTGTCGGGCTCGAGCACCTGTTTGCGACTGAAGGCCAGTAGTTGGCCGGTCAGCGCCGCGCCGCGGTCTCCAGTCTTGATGATTGACCTGGCGCTCATCTCCACCGTGCTGATGCCGGGATGCTGCCTGAGCAACCGACCGCAGTGCCCCCGAATGATCGTGAGCAGATTGTTGAAGTCGTGGGCCACGCCGCTCGCCAGGCGGCCGATCGCTTCCATCTTCTGCGATTGGCGTAGCTGATCCTCGACCGCATGCAGTGAGTCTTCCGCTTGCTCGCGCTGGATGACCTGCCGGCGTAAGGCCAGGAAGGCGAAGCTGAGAATCAGAAGACTGATGACGCCGGCCAGCGTCATCATGTCCAACGCCCTGGTGCTGATGATGGCTGCGGTCTCCTGTTGTTGCGCGAGCAGATCCAGCTCAAAAGCCGCCATTGCCGAGAGCCGATCGCGAATCTGCTGGACGAGGAGCTCTCCTCCTGGAGGAATGGCGTCGGCCGCGGTCTGGGTGTCGTTGACCCGCCGGGTTTGAATGTATTCCTCGTTCAGAGCCAGGCGGCGTTCGAGTAGCACACGAAGCTCGGCCAACCGCTCCAGTTGCGCGGGCTTCTCGGCGAGCGATGCGTCCAGACTCCGGAGATTCGCGTCCAGTGTCTGGCGACGTTGGTCCACCGGATCGAGGAAAAACTCCAGGCCCGTGAACAGAAAGCCGCGTGTGGCGTTGATGACCTCGGCGAGATTTAGACTAATCTCGTCGAATTGCCGGAGCAATGCATAGGTCTGCTCGACCGATCCAGACGATTCGAGAGTCTGGCGCACCGTGTTGCGTGTCGCCAACCCGGTTACCAGGAGCAAGGCAATGGCCACGGCGAGCGCAACGATGGGCAGGAAGCGATCCCTTGAATTGGCCGAGCCATTCACCGTCGATGGCACGGTCGTCTTCCCTGTGCCCACGGATGTTTCCACGCTCCGATCCACAGTCCAATCGGCGATGCGGGCCGCGTGCTCACGGCTGCTGTGCTGATGCAACCGACACGTCGCGCAGCCGTTCCTGGACGGTTCCTGGGATGCCCAGTCGGGTGTCGGCCCCCAGGCGCTCCAGCAGTTCGGCAGTTTCCGGCCAGCTCTGGAACTGGAACGACTGCTTGGCGCCCTCGGCCATGCGATACGCGGTGCGTCCCCTGAAGTCCTTGGCGTCGATGTCGGCGTCACTCTCCACGAGATACTCGATGACCTCGTTCAATCCGCGAAACGTAGCGCCGTGTATGGCGGTGAAGTTCGCCTCGTTGACGGCGTCGACATCGGCCCCCGCTTCTACCAGTACACGGACCGCGGCCTCGGCGCTCGGTGAGCGGACTCCACGGGGCTCGCGTGGGGTATAGGTGGCTTTGCCGAGGCCGGCAGCCGCCATCAACGGCGTCGTGCCGTCGTCGGTCGTCAGCGTGAGGTCGGCGCCGCCGTCGATCAGTGCTCGGAGCACATCGACGCTGCTGCTCTGGAAGCTCGGAATGACGCTGTAGATCAGGCTAGGGGCCCCGTTCATCTCGAACGCCGCGACCCACAGCGGTGTGGCGCCGCGCAGATCGCCGGTCCCGGGCGCGAACGGCTCGAAGGCGCCCTTCTTCGGATAGCCGATGTAGGACATCAGCATCGCCGAGCTTGTGATCCGAGCATTCGGGTCGGCGCCGCCCGACAGGAGCGCCTCGACCAGGGGAAGCCGATCCGCGGCGCGCATCCGCCCGCCCCCCACCCGTCCGTGGCGCCGGGTCCAGTCTGACAGCCAGGTGTTCACGCCGCCGGAGGCGGCATGCAGCGCCGTCACCCCACCCATCCGGCCGTTCGGGTCGGCGCCCTGCTCGAGCAGGAATTGGGCGAATCCAGCTCGGCCGGCAATGACCGCGAACGGCAGGACGTGCGTGCCGTCGGTGCTGGTGGCGTTGACGTCCACACCGGCGGCTATCAGCGCCTCGGCCATCGCGATGTCGCCGTTGCGTGCGGCGAACATCAGTGGGGTGAAGCCAGGGGTCGTCGACATCGTGGGATCGGCGCCACGGTCGAGCAGCAGCTGCACGATGTCCCGGTGTGGCGCCGCGAGCGCCCACATCAGGGCGGTGCTGCCAGTTTCGGTCGTGGCGGCGTTCACGTCGGCGCCCTCGTCGATGAGTGCCCGTACGAGGTCCACGTTACCGGTGCGCGCGGCCGTCATCAGCGGCGTCAGCCCGCTCGTCTGGGCGGCGTTGGCGTCGGCGCCTGCGCGCAGCAGCCGCTCGGCCGTCGCGAGGCTGGCGTTCTCGGCGGCGCGGGCCAGTGGCGTCACGCCGTGATCATCGGCGGCGTTGACGTCAGCGCCCGCGTCTAGCAACAGCTCGACCGTGTCGAGCGCGTCCCAGTGGGCCGCCCACAGCAACGCGGTGGCCCCGTCGGCCCGCGGCGCGTTCACGTCGACGCCCTCGGCGACGAGCGCCTGCGCTGTCCGCGTGTCTTGGTCCGCGACGGCGGTCATCAGCCGCAGGTCTTGACCGTTGGCGGTGGCAAGGGCGGCGGCAAATATGACCGGAAATGTCAGGGTGACCATGGTGGTGCGCATTGTCACTTCTCTCACTCCTAGGACGAGGGGCGAATCACGGGCCACTATATGCAGAGTGGTCCTGTTTCGTCCACACGGATACAATTCTGGAGCGACGACAAAGCAACGGGGAGGGACCAGGCGCATGCGATGTGACGCAATGGCGATCGCGACGGCGGTGGTGTTGGCACTGGCAGCAGTGGTGGCGGCTGAGCCGGTGACGGTGCTCTACGACGACCGGGTCGTCGAAATCGAGCGAACACTGGCCGACCCGAACGACCTGTGGGTTGTCCCGGAGGACTTGCCCCGGGTGAACGATTTCGAGTTGAAGCCCGAGGGTGCCTGCCTCGATGAGCTCTGCGTGCCGGTGCTCCAGGACCGCGACAGCGAGATGTTCGTGACCCGGGCCGGGCAGTCCTGGTTCAACGTGACGGAGCTGGCGCGCAAGCTCGAGCAGGCCTACGTGGCGGACCACGACCACCGGGTCTGGAGCTTCGGCGAGATCCCTGTCACGCGAACCCGATTTCTCCGTTCGGCGATGGCACCGGACTTCGCACTCCCGAACCGGGAGGGTGACGTGGTGCGGCTGACGGACTTTCGCGGCAAGAAGGTGCTCATCGTCACCTGGGCCTCGTGGTGAGGCTGCCGCTATGACCTGCCCGGGTGGCAGGAAGTCTATGCGGAGCTCGGCGATCGGAACTTCGAGATCATCACCGTCGCACAGGACGCTTTGGGAGAGGCGGCCACAGCCGAGTGGCACGACCAGACGGAGTTGACCTACACCACGCTCATCGATGCGAATCACCGGGTCAGCTCACTCTACAACCTCGTCAACGTGCCCTCGGCCATATGGGTGGACGAAGCGGGGCGCGTGCTCCGGATCAACGAGGGGACCTATTCCGAGACGATCGCGCTCGGGCAGACAACCATCGGGACCGACGAGTACCGGCCGGCCGTGCGCGACTGGGTGATGAACGGGGCCGACAGTCCCTACGTCTGGTCGCAAGCGGAGGTGCCGGCGAAGATCCGCCGGCGCACGTCTGACGAGGCACTGGCCGAGCCGACCCTCAAGCTGGGCGTTCACTTCTACGGCTTGGGCGACGAGGCCCTGGCACGGTCCTACTGGGAACGAGCGCAGGCGCTGTTTCCCGACAGTTGGAACTTCCACCGACAGGATTGAAGTCTCACCGAGGGGTTGGCCGGGGCCGAAGTACCGCGAGAAACGCGGCGCGCTCGGTGACGAGCCTTACTATGCACCGCTCGAGCTCCCCGCACCCGGCGACGGGAGAGCTCCGGGTCGGTAGGAGGCGATGGCAGTATCGCGTCGCCCTGACAGACCTGCGCATTCTGAGCTGATTCCGTCGGGCGAGGGTATACTGAGGGCTCTTCACAGAGGACAGAGAGACTGACGGCCATGCCCACCCGGAGCACGTTCGTCGCGGTTTTCGTGGCCGGAATCACTCTCGCCGGGCCCGGGGGAGGATTCCAGCTTCGGGCGACGGCTGCCCAATCCGCCGGCGAAGCTCCATCCCGAGCGCTGCTCGACCGCTACTGCGTCACCTGCCACAACGAGCGTCTCCAGACCGCCGGGCTCAGGCTCGACCAGGTGAATCTTGCCGACGTGTCGGCCCACGCCGACGTGCTCGAGCGGGTCGTCCGCAAGCTGCGCAAGGGGCAGATGCCGCCTCAGGGTCGGCCACGGCCCGATCAGACCGCCGTCGACATCTTCCTCACCGCCCTCGAGTCGGCGCTCGATCGGGAAGCGATTGCGCGGCCGAACCCCGGTCGGGTCGCCTCGCGTCGGCTGAACCGGGCTGAATATGTACATGCCATCGAGGACCTGCTGGGACTCGAGGTGAACGGCGAGGAGCTGTTGCCGTCCGACATGGCCGGCTTCGGGTTCGACAACAACGCCGAGGTGCTCTCGATCACTCCGGGGCTCATGTCTCGCTACATCGCCGCGGCGACCAAGATCAGCCGAGCCGCCGTTGGCAGCCCGGACACCCGCCCGGTGATGCAGCTCTACCAGCTGGGCTACGAGCGACGTGATCTGCGCGCCGGCGAGGAGATGCCATTCGCGACCCATGGCGGGCTCGCTGTGCGGCATCACTTCCCGCTGGACGGCGACTACGTCTTTGCCATCCGGCTCAAGCGAAACGAGACGGTCGAGACGATCGACGGCATCGCCGAGAACGAGCATCAAATCGAGCTGCGCGTCGACCACGCGCTCGTCGAGCAGTTCGCGATAGGGGGGCAGTATTCAGGACCCGATCCTGGGCAGCTCATCGCGGTGCCCGAAGATGACATCGAGGGGCAGCGGCTCCATGAGTACCGGATGACCGCCGACCGCAAGCTCGAAATCCGCGTGCCAATCGAGGCGGGCACCCGGCTGGTGTCGGTCGCGTTCACCAACTCGGCGCCGTCGCCGCATGCGGCGAGCGGGTTGCCCGGCATCGACAAGGTCTACGTGTCGGGGCCGTTCGACGGCACGGTGCCGGGCGACGACACCCCAAGCAGGCAGCGCATCTTCGTGTGCCGGCCGACCACGCCCGACCAGGAAGAGCCCTGCGCGCGCGCGATCATCGGGGCGCTGGCCAGGCGTGCCTACCGCCGGCCGGTCACCGCCGCCGACGTCGAGCCGCTGCTCGGCATCTACCGTCTGGGGCGGCGGGACCGCGACTTCGAGGCCGGCATCGAGCGGGCGCTCGAGGCACTGCTGGCGATGCCCGGGTTCCTGATGCGGGTCGAGGAGCATCCGGTCGACACGCAGCCGGGGGGCGTGTATCAGCTCAGTGACCTCGAGTTGGCCACACGGCTCTCATTCTTTCTCTGGAAGAGTATCCCGGACGACGAGCTCCTCGCTTTCGCCGAGCGCGACGAGCTGAGCGAGACGGCCACGCTGGCCGCGCAGGTGCGCCGGATGCTCGCCGACCGGCGGGCCACGCGATTCATGGACGACTTCGTCGGCCAGTGGCTCCAGATGCGGAACATCGATTCGCAGGCCCCGGACGGCGCGCTGTTCGCCGGGTTCAACGATTCGCTGCGGACGGCGATGGTACAGGAGACCGAGCTGTTCTTCCGGAGCCAGGTCCAGGAGGACCGGCCGATTCCAGAGCTCCTCGGGGCCGACTACACGTTCCTGAACGAACAGCTCGCGCGTCACTACGGCATCGATGATCTCTACGGCAGTCACTTCCGCCGCCACGACTGGACTGACGACCGCCGGCACGGCCTGCTGGGCCACGCCAGTCTGCTGACGGTGACCTCGTATGCCAACCGGACCTCGGTCGTGCTGCGCGGTAAGTGGGTGCTCGAAACGCTGCTCGGAGCACCGCCCCCGCCCCCGCCGCCGAACGTGCCGCCGCTGGCCGAAAGCGACCGGCGGCAGCCGACGTCGCTGCGCGAGCGGATGGAACAGCATCGCGCCAGCCCGGTGTGCGCCGCCTGTCACACCCAGATGGATCCCCTGGGGTTCGCACTCGAGCATTTCGACGCGATCGGGCGGTGGCGCGAGAGCGACGGCGGTGTTCCGATCAACGCCGCGATCGCCTGGCGAGGGGAGACCATCGAGAGCCCGCGCGCGTTTCGTGAGATGTTGCTCAACTCGGGTGACGAGGTGGTTCGGACCGTCACTGAGAAGCTGATGACCTACGCGCTCGGGCGGGGCGTGGACTTCTTCGATGCGCCGGCGGTTCGGCGGATCGTCGGAGACCTCGCGCGGAACGATTACCGATGGACGTCGCTCGTGCTCGGCATCGTCGAAAGCGATTCGTTTCAGATGCGCCGCGCCCCGGACGCGGATGGCGTACCCGTTGCCCGGCGATAGCACGTTGGTTGGCTTGCCTGTGAGGGAGAAGGGCGGGGTACAGCATCATGGTGGCGAAGCCCTCCCGCTTCTTCTGACTTCTGACTCCTGACTTCTGACTCCTTGGGGATTCTCCAATGTTCATCACCAAGACCCACCTTCCGCGTCGCACCGTGCTCCGGGGGCTCGGGGCCACGCTCGCCCTGCCGCTGCTCGACGGCATGGTGCCGGCGCTGACGGCGCAAAGCCGGTCGGCGGCCGCGCCGGTCAGGCGGTTCGGGGTGTTCTACGTGCCCAACGGCATGTCGATGCCCTACTGGTACCCGAAGACCGAGGGCTCGCTTGCCCAGATGCCACCGACGCTACGGTCGCTGGAGCCATTCAAGGAACGAGTGCTGATATGCGGCGGGCTCGATGACGAGGCGGCAAACCTCGTGAAGGGCGGCGGCGACCACTCGCGGTCGGCCGGCACGTTCCTTACCTGCGTGCCCTACAAGGTCACGACCGGGGCCGACGTGTCGGCCGCGGTGTCGATGGACCAGCTTGCTGCGCGCGAGCTGTCAAAAGAGACTCAGCTTGCCTCCCTCGAGTTGGGAATCGAGTCGAATGCCATGGTGGGCAACTGCGATGGCGGGGCGAGCTGCGCCTACACCAACACGATCGCCTGGCGCACGCCGACGACCCCGCTCCCGATCGAGAACGACCCCCGGGCCGTGTTCGAACGGCTGTTCGGCACCAGCGGCAGCACTGATCCGGCGGCGCGGCTGGCGCGCATCGAGCGAGACCGCAGCATCCTGGATCTGGTGGGCGACGAGCTGCGCGGGCTCGGGCAGGTGATCGGGCCGGGCGACCGGTTGAAGCTCGACGAGTATGTCGAGTCGGTGCGCGACATCGAGCGGCGGATCGCGATGGCCGAGGAGCAGAACACCCGCGAGCTGCCGGTCGTCGACCAGCCGGTCGGGGTGCCGAACGATTATGCCGAGCACGCCAGGCTGCAAATGGATCTGCTGGCGTTGGCCTACCAGACCGACCTGACCCGGATCAGCACGTTCATGCTGGCACGTGAGGTGAGTGGGCGAGCGTATCCGGAGATCGGGGTGTCCGACTCCCATCACCCGTTGTCGCATCACCAGGACGAGCCGGCCAAGCTCGAGCGGTTGCACCAGATCAATGAATTCCATGTGCAGCAATTTGCGTATCTGGTGGATAAGCTCGACGCGTTGCCCGAGGGCGATGGGTCGATGCTCGACTCCTCGCTGTTTCTCTATGGGACCGGCATCAGTGACAGCAACACGCACTTCCATGACGATTTGCCGATCGCCCTGGTCGCCGGGAAGAACGCCGGCATCTCGGGGGGGCGGTACATCCGGTATCCGCAGGACACACCGCTCGCCAATCTGCACGTCACGATTCTCGAGAAGCTTGGGGTGCCGGTCGAGACGTTGGGCGACAGTACGGGGAAGCTCGAGCGACTGACGGGGGTGTAGGGGCGAATGCTCATAGGAGGCAGGAGACAGGAGACAGGAGTCAGGAGAAGCTGGTGGGCTTCGCCTTCCGCCTCCGGCCTCCTGCCTCCTGTCTCCTTGTGCCTGCTCCTCTTCACGGCGGGCCCGGTGATCGCCCAGGACAAGCCCTACCCAATCTTCACCGCGGACCACCTCGACGCCACGATGAAGACGCTGGGTCCGAACGTGGCAGGCATCAGGGCATCGCTGGCCGGTGGCGATTTCGCGACCGCCAAGGAGCGCGCCATCCGGTCGCGTGAGCAGCTGGCGACTACCGTGACCTTCTGGCGCGACAACGGACGGCGCGACGCACTGGCGCTGCTCGGCACGGCGTTGAATCGGATGGACGCGCTCGACGCGGCGCTGTCGGTCGAGGCGGTCGACCCTACGACAGTCGGCACCCTGACGAGCGAGATCGGCGACGCGTGTGCGGCGTGTCACGAGATCTACCGCGAGCAGGAGCCGGGCTCCGGCGAGTACCGACTCAGATCGGTTGCGCTTCGGTAGGGCCGCCCCCGGCGTTTCCGTACGGGCCTACACGCGAACGCGCGGTTGACAGGAGAAGCCCATGCTGATGACGGCACATGCACGGAGTCGGATCGGGTCTCTGGCGATAGCGGTGGTGCTGGCTTGTTCGCTCGTCCGGGTGAGCGGCCAGGGTGGCGAGGTGACGATTGACTCGGATGACATCGGCGGTGTCGTTACCAGCGCGAACGGACCCGAGGCGGGTGTCTGGGTGATAGCCGAGACTACTGATCTGCCGACCGGGTTCACGCGGATCGTGGTGACCGATGACCGGGGCCAATATGTCGTGCCCGACCTGCCGAACGCCACCTACGATCTGTTCGTGCGGGGATACGGTCTGGTCGACTCGCCCCGTCAGTCGGCCCGACCAGGTCAGCGGGTCAGCTTCGACGCCACGCTCGCTCCAGACGCGCGAGCCGCGGCGCAGGTGTACCCCGCGGCATGGTGGCTGAACATGATCACGCCGCCGGCCGAGCCGGAGGCGCAGCTCGACTTCGCCCTGACCATGAAGCAGTGCTACGACTGCCACCAGGTCGGCAACAAGGCGACACGCGAGATGCTGCCGGCGATGCGGGGTCCTTCGGCTTCGTCGCTCGACGCCTGGATCCGTCGTACCGGGGTCGGACCCTCGGGGCCAGGGATGGCCGGTCAGTTCAGGGCCCTCGGCGAGATGCGACAGGCGCTGGCCGACTGGACCGACCGGGTGGCCGCCGGCGAGGCGCCGAGGGACCCGCCTCCCCGTCCGGCCGGCGCCGAGCGCAATTTGGTCATCACCCTCTGGGATTGGGGATCCGAGATCGATGGTCGCACCGACATGGCCGCCGCCGACATCCGGGACGGTACGGTGAACGCCAACGGTCCGGTCTACGGAGTGGCCGAGATGACCGACTCGCTGACCATCCTGGACCCGGTCACCCATCGGGCCTCGGTGGTGACGGTGCCGTCGGAGGCTTCCCCGTTCGTGGGGGGCTTCAACGCGTCCCCGACACGCTCGCCGCACTATGGCGACGACGTCTGGGCACGGCGGGCTGACGTGCGCAGTTCCGCCGTCGACGCCAGAGGCCGGGTGTGGATGGCGTCACGTGTGCGCGACGCCGCGCAGCAGCCAGCTTTTTGCACGTCGGACGAGAATCCGTTCGGCGCCAATTACCCGCTGGAGCGGGCGAGCCGGCAGGTGTCTGTCTATGACCCGGCGACCGGCGTCTTCGAGCAAATCGACACCTGCTTCAGCGCCGACCACAACCAGATGAGCGAGGACAACGTCCTGCACTTCGGGCAGAACGGGGCCGTTGGGTGGATCGACATGGACACCTGGGACGAGACGCACGATGCCGAGGCGTCGCAGGGGTGGTGCCCAGCCGTCATCGACACCAATGGTGACGGTCGGATCACCGAGTGGACCGAGCCAGACGCGCCGGTAGCCTCGGCGCTTGACCACCGCATCAGTTTCGGCTGCTACTCGGTTGCCGTCAGCCCTGCCGACGGCGCGCTGTGGTGCTCCGGGATCGGCCGCGGAGACCGGCGACTCGTCCGGATCGAGAAGGGGTCCAACCCGCCCGAGACCTGCAGCGCCGAATACTACGAGCCGCCACCCGGCCTGGATCCCGATGTGATCGGGTCGGGCGGTGTCGAGATCGATGACGACGGCGTCGCCTGGCAGAACTGGCGGGTCAGCGGTCACTTTTCCAGCTTCGACCGGACGTTATGCGACACGACGAGCGACCCACGGGCCACGGGGCAGAGCTGCCCCGAGGGGTGGTCGTTCCGGCGCAAGAACGACCCGACATACGGGAATAGCTTTTTCCACGCCAACGAGAGCTATCTGGCGCACATGGACTTCCATGACACCTTGGGCCTCGGGGCCGACGCTCCGATCTACGGGTCGGTAAACACCGACGCGATGGAGGTTTTCTCGCCGAGCCTCGGCCGCTACGTGACGTTGCGCGTGCCGTATCCGATGGGCTTCTTTCCTCGCTCCGGGAATGGCCGCATCGACGACCCCGACGCCGGCTGGAAGGGCAAGGGGTACTGGGCGAGCTTCTCGACGTATGCCACCTGGCACATCGAGGGCGGGCGAGGCGAGGGTGGCCCCGGGGTGCTGCCCAAGGCCGTCAAGTTCCAGATGCGGCCGGACCCGTTGGCCAAGTAGTGAGGGCAGCGGTCAAATAGGGTAGTATCGCTGGGCTCTGCGCTCATAGAAGTCAGGAGACAGAAAGCAGGAGAAGCTGGACGGCTTCGCCGGCTTCTGGTTGTTCGCTCTCAAAGGGGCCGTGAGGACGTCGTTGTGCTGAGTCTTCAATTGCGCTGGACACTCGTGACGGTCACCGTGGGGCTGTGCGTGCTGCCATGGGCGGTCGCGCGGACGTCGACACAATCGGCGGCTGACGGCAGTCAGTTCGGTCACACCGACTGGCCGACCATCGGTGGGGACTGGGCCAATTCCCGTCATTCGACCCTGGATCAGATCAATCGGGCCAACGTGTCCAATCTTGGGGCCGCCTGGTCGCTACGATTCGAGGGCGGCGCGTCCACCCGCGCGACCCCGGTCATCAAGGACGGCGTCCTGTTCATCGGGTCCGGCACTCGGCTCTACGCGCGCGACGCGGCGACCGGCGAGGAGATCTGGACGGCGCAGCCTGACCAGGATGCCTCGGCCGATCTCGAAGCCGCCGGCATCGGCGACATCCTGAACGCGGGTCGGGGGATACCGTCGCCGCCCGGACCGGCGCTCGGCGATGGCAAGGTGTTCGTCGGTCTGATGGACGGGCGAGTGGCCGCCTTCAGCCAGGCGGACGGAGAGTTCCTCTGGTCCACGCAGATCGGCTACGACCCGCCGCGCAAGGGCCAGGCGGTCTCCGGGGCACCGATCTACGTGGACGGCAAGGTGTTCACCGGGCTTGCCAACGGCGACTGGGCATTCCGCGGCAAGGTGGTCGCACTCGATGCCGACACCGGTGAGGTGCTATGGGATTTCTGGACCATTCCGGAACCGGGCGACCCGGGTTCTGAGAGCTGGCCGCAAGACGGGCAGTACGGCGACGTCTGGAAGCAGGGTGGAGCTGGTGTGTGGCATGTCGCCAACGCCGACCCGGAGCTGGGGCTCGTCTATTACGTCACTGGCAACGCAGTGCCGATGTTCGGTGGCGAGGCGAGGAACGGCGACAATCTGTACACGGCGTCGATCCTGGCCTTCGACATGGAAAGCGGGGACCTCCGGTGGCATTACCAGGTGGTCCGCCACGACTTGTGGGATGCCGATATCGCGATTGCTCCCCTGCTCTACGACACCGTGGTCAACGGGGAGGCGGTCAAAGGCCTTGCGGCGCTACGGGCAGACGGCATTCTTTTCCTGCTGGACCGCGAGACCGGCGAGCCGGTCTTTCCCATTGAGGAACGTCCGGTGCCGCAGGACCCGCGAAACAACACCGCTGCGACCCAGCCCTTTCCGCTCGGTGCGGAGAGCCTGATACCCGACTGCGACTTCTGGCAAGATCGAGTTGCCCCGCCGTGGCAGCTCAGTTGCAGTGCCTTCACGCCGCCCTACACCGATCGCGACAACGTCGTCGCACCGGGCGCGCCGATTCCCGGTGTGCGCGTCACGTCGATGTCGTTCAGCCCGGACACCGGCTACATCTATGCTCAGGGACGCGGGCACATCGGGCGCGCGCGTCGGATCACAGAGGATCCCTGGTTCCGCGGTGGGGCCCGTTCCTACACCCAGTTGCCGGACCCGGTGGGGATTGTCGCCGCCATCGACACCCGGACCAACAAGATTGCGTGGAAGCACGAGGTCGCGCCGTTTGCGCTGGGCACGAGTGGTCCGCTCACGACGGCCGGTGGTTTGATGTTCCGTGGTTCCGGTGACGGTTTCATGCAGGCCTACGACGCGGCGAGCGGCGAGCAGCTGTGGCAGTTCCAGACCGGCGTGCGTGGCTCGCGCGGCCCGGCGGCGGCCTATGAAGTGAATGGCGAGCAATACGTCACCCTGGCGATGGGGCCGGAGATGTGGGCCTTCAAGCTGGGGGGGACCGTGCCCGAGGAACAGGGGCCACCCCAGCCCGGACCACGCAGAGCGGGCCGTGCCGTCAACGAAGTGATGACTTCGACCCTGGTCACGAGCGCCGAACGCGGGGTCGGCCTCCGCTATGCGGTGGACGAGCACGCGTTCAACCCGTCGCAAATCCGGATCCCGGCCGGCACGGTCGTCTCGTTCGTCAACAGCGGGGCGTTGACCCACACCATTACGTCGAAAGATGCGTCGTGGACCACCGGGACACTGAAAGAGGCCGAGACCGGTTACATACGATTCGAGAACGCGGGCGAATTCACCTACGAGTGCGAGGAGCACCCATGGGCGATGGGGCAAGTGTTCGTCGATCCGTAAGGCGGCAGGGCCTCGCCCCCCGTTGAGCTTTGAAAGGACAGCGATGCTGAATCGGATGATGTGCCTGGCGACGATGCTTGCCCTCGTTCCCATCGCGGCGGCGGCGCAACCTACGGCCACCGATGTGACGAAGACCGAGATCGAGGCCGTCTACGAGACACTGGGCCAGAGCATCGACAAACAGATCAAGGTGGTCGATATCGGCAAGGACACGAACGTGGCGGTCGGTATCCTGGAGCGCGGGGCTCTTGCGAGCGAGGGCGAGGTGGGCGCCATCGTGCACCACGACGTCACGGAGGTGTACTACATTCTAGAGGGTGGCGGAACGCTCGTGACCGGCGGCCCGCTGAGCAACATGCGGGAATTCCCGGCCGATAGCGGCGCCGTCAAGGAACTGATCGGTCCGAGCGGCCAGGGGACGTTCCAGTCTGGTGTCAGCCGTGAAGTCTCTGTCGGTGATGTCGTCGTGATTCCAGCCGGTGTGCCGCACGGTTTCAGTGACATTCCCGATCGCGTGAAGTACCTGAGCATCAGGGTCGATCCGGATCAGACGCTCCCGGCCGGGTACGTCAACCCGGAGCTGACCAAATGACTCGCTGGTCCGTCGCTCTTGTCGGGCTCGTGCTGCTCGGTGGCGCCGCCGGGTGCGCCTCGCCGACGAGCGAACCGGCTGAGGCGCTGGACACCGCGGTGGAGGAGGCCCCTGTGGATCCGACAGCGATCCGGCCGTTCGAGATCGCGGTGCCGGACGACGTCCTGGACGACCTTCGGACTCGGCTCGCCAACACCAGATTGCCTGACCAGCTCGACGGGGTCGGCTGGGACTACGGCACCGACCGCGACTACCTGACCGAGCTGATCGCCTACTGGCGCGATGGGTACGACTGGCGGGAGCAGGAACGCCGGCTGAACGAGTTTGACCAGTTCAAGACGGTCCTCGGCGATCTCGACATTCATTTCATCCATCATCGCTCGCCGGAGCCGGATGCCCTGCCGATTATCATCACGCACGGCTGGCCGGGGNCGATCGCCGAGTTCACCAAGATCATCGGACCGCTGACCGACCCGGTGGCGCATGGCGGAGATGCTTCGGATGCGTTCCATGTCGTCGCGCCATCGATGCCGGGCTATGGTTTTTCGGACAAGCCACGGGAGCCGGGCTTTGGGCCTGAACAGATCGCCGAGGTCGGGGCACAGCTGATGGCGCGTCTCGGCTACGACCGCTACGGCATCCAGGGCGGCGACTGGGGCTCCATCGTCAGCCGCTGGCACGCGTTCAATCATCCCGATCGGGCGGTGGGGTTGCACATCAACATGCTGGTCGCTGGCGCGCCGCGCGGGGTCGACGACCCAACCGCGGGCGTGCCGCCAGAGGAGCTCGAGCGGTCGCAGGCGCGGTCGTCGTTCTACAACACCGCCGAGAGCGGCTACTCGCAGATTCAGGGGACGAAGCCGCAGACGCTGGGCTATGCGCTGAACGACTCGCCGGCGGGGCAGGCGGCCTGGATCGTCGAGAAGTTCCGCGCGTGGTGCGATTGTGACGGCGACCCCGAGTCGGTCTTCACCCGGGACGAGCTGCTTACCAACATCATGATCTACTGGGTGACCGAGACGGCGACATCGTCGGCCCGGCTCTACTACGAGAGCCGCAACGCGCCGACGTCACGGCCGATGGGTCGCGTCGAGGTGCCGACCGGCGCGGCGATCTTCCCTTACGAGCTATTCATCTCTCCGCGGAAGTGGGCCGAGGCGTCGTACAACATCACCCACTGGACCGAGATGCCGCAGGGTGGACATTTCGCTGCGATGGAACAACCCGAGCTGCTGGTCGAGGATCTGCGCGCGTTTTTCAGACCGCTCAGGACGGGTAGCTGACAATGTGCGTCCGATCGACGGTCTGGCGTTGGCGACGCCGATGCCGAGCCGGCGGGCCTGAAGGCCCTTGCTACCGTGCGCATCGAGCTCTGCTGTTCTGCGCGATGGTGTCGGTCGCCGTGCCGTTGAGTGCCTGCGCTCCGACAGAAGATGCCGGGGTCGAGGCACCGGTCGAGACCGCTGCAGCGGCGGTGGAACCGGCGGCGGCTCTCACCGAGCCTTCGTTTCATCATCTGCATCTCAACGCGGTCGATCCGGCCAGGTCGCTGGATTGGTGGAAGACGGTCTGGCCGGCGGGTGAGGTCACCGAAATAGCCGGGTTCCCCGCGTTCGCGGCCGATGGTGTCTATCACCTCTACAACCAGGTCGACACGCCGGCGCCTGGTGGCTTCGATCCGGAGCGGCGCCATGCGGTGCCGCAGAGCCCGTTCTGGACGACCGGGCCGAGCACAGACGGGCTGGCGTTCTACGAGCGGCTCACCACTTTGNATCCCGACGGCGACCGGTTCGTGTTCCTGCCGGTCTACACCGGTCCCGATGATGATGACGGCGTACCGCATTCGGGACTCGCGCCCTACGGAGACCGGCTGCTCACCGTCGCGGAGCTCGAGGAGCTCGCGGGATCTCCTCCTGCACGTGGACCCGACAGCCAGGACTTCGGCTATCTCGTCGACCCCGACGGAGTGCTGCTCGAGTTCAACGGAAACGCCGAGACCAGCGACCTGTTCTACGGCCACTTGCACTTCTGGCACGAGGCGCCGCTNTGTGCGGTCAACTGGTATGTCGAGCACCTGGGCGTGCGCGGCACGGTGCGCGAGCCGTGTACGGTCGAGATCGGTCCGGTGAGTTATCCGACCTTCATGCCGGCCGGGCAGTTGCGCCAACCGATTGGCGTGGTGCGGACGGCCAACGCCGGGTTCGCCTGGTACACGCGTCAGTGCCGGGACGGTCGGTGCGGTGAGGGGGGCGACCAACCGCTGGCGCCGTCGCGGGGGCAGGTCATGGATCACGTGGGTTTGACATATCCCGATCTCGACCCGGTGATCGCCCATCTGGAGTCGGCCGGGATTTCGATCGTCGAGGGACCGTATCCGTTCGGCGACGGTCGAGCGATTCTGATCGAGGACCTCGATGGGCTCGCGCTCGAGTTAATCGAGGTGCGGTAGCAAGGCCCTTCAGGGCCGCAGCCGGGGGGAGCGAATCGCATGCATTCCGACATCAGCCAGTTGACGACCGCGTACGAGCACGGGTACGTGTCCCGGCGTGTTTTTCTCTGGGCGCTTGGCGCGCTCGCAGTGGCGCCGCGGTCGTTCGCGCAAACAGCTCCCCCGATTCCGGTGACGGCGATCAACCACATGACGATCAGCGTGTCCGATCCGGCGCGGTCGCTCGAGTGGTATCAGGGGCTGTTCGGTATGCCGATTGCGGCGCGGCAGGCCAACACCGTGGTGTTGCGTGTCGGTGACGGTCCCGCGTTCATGGCGATAGGCGGCGGCGCGAGCAGCAGTCCGGAGATCAATCACCTGTGTCTCGCGACCCCGAACTTTGACGCCGACCTCATCGTGCGGACCCTGGGCGAGCACGGTGTCTCGTCGTCGCGGACGTCCGGCCCGATGGAGGTGCGCATCCGGCAGCGTGGCGAAGAGTTCGGAGGGGCTCCGGAGGGGACGCCAGAACTGTATTTCGGGGACCCTGACGGCATCGTCATCCAGCTCCAGGACGACACCTATTGCGGCGGGGCCGGTGTGCTCGGAGAACGGTGCCTGGCGACGCCGGAGCCGGCGCCGACGAGCGGGCTGCTGTCCCTGCGCGACTACAACCACTTCACGCTCTTCGTCACAGACCAGCAACGGTCAATCGCGCTCTATCAAGAGCTCTTTGGCATGCAGATTGACACCTATCAGGGCGCCATGCCGGTGCTGCGCGTGGGGTCGGGCAACCAGTTCCTGGCGCTGGCGGGCGCAGGGGGCGGTCCGGCCGGGTCGATCATCCACCACGCCTGCTTCACCGTCGACGACTTCGACGTCGATCGCATCTTCGACGTGCTNGAGGGCTACGGGGTGACGCCGATGCGCGAGGCCGGGCGAGCGACCGGCCCGCTGCAGTCGTATGTAACGATGCGGATGCCCAACCGCGGCGGCGCGCCCGGCGGCACGCCGGAGCTGTATTTCACCGACCCCGATGGCATCCTGATCCAGCTTCAGGATACGCGCTACTGCGGCGGCAACGGTTTTCTCGGCGAGGAGTGCGGCACGCCGGAGAACCCGACCGGCAGGAACGCGTGAGGTGCGCACGCCGATGCCGGGACTATCTGGTGGTATGGCGGGTTGGGCGGTTTGGTTGGCGCTCGCCGGTGGCGTCCTGGTTGTCGTCGCGCCGGTACTGCATCGAGTGAGCGTGCTCCCATTGGGGCCGGCGCTGCTGGCCGTACCGGTCGGCATCCTGATTTCCCTCGTCGCGCTGCTGCTGTCGGTGACGGTGCTGGTCGGCGGACGTCCCATGCCGGCCGGTCGCGGGCGGGTGCTGGGGGCGGCCACCTTCTCGGCCCTGACCGGACTCGTTCCGATCTTGCTGGTGTTACCGGGGCTGCGTGCGCCGGCCATCCACGACATCACGACCGACCTCGATACCCCGCCCCGATTCGATGCCGTCGTGCCGCTGCGCGCCGGGGCGTCCAACTCACTCGAGCATGGCGGCGCCACGGTGGCGGACGCCCAGCGCGAGGCCTATCCCGATGTCGAGACGCTGGTCCTCTCGCGTCCGCTGGCACAGGTCGTCGAGCAGGCTCGCGAAGTAGCCGTGGCGATGGGGTGGGAGGTGGTGGCGGCCGACGCCGAGGCTGGGCGCGTCGAGGCGACCGACACGACTGGGTGGTTCGGCTTCAAAGACGACGTCGTGGTCCGTGTACGCGGGACCGACGGCGGGTCGGTAGTCGACGTCCGCTCCGTCTCCCGTGTCGGTGTCGGTGACCTCGGCGCCAATGCGGCCCGCATTCGCGCATTCCTGGAACGACTCGCGGCCCCGACCGACTAGTGTCGCTCCTGCGCGCGGGCGCCGCGCAGGATGCCCTCCAGACCGCGGTTGCCCTCGTGACAGGCAAACTCGTAGAGCGGCGCGTCGGTGCGGCGCATCGGTAGGGCGGCGCTGAAGCGCTCGGAAAAGGTGTGAAGATCGTCGATCGTGAACTCGTAGAGCAGCGTCTCGTCGTCGACACGGGTGAAACGCTCGATCAGATGAAGTGTCTCGCCCGAGCCGATGGCGTTACCGAGCGTGCTGAAACTCCCGACGTTCGGTGTGAAGTTGGTGCTGTCGACGACCAGTGTGTCGCCCTCCCAGTAACCGCGTGAGTCGCCCAACCACTGTCGTACGCCGTCGTCGAGATGCGGCCGCCCATCGAGCGGTACGATGCGCACCTCGTGCACCATCTCGGTGAGCAGCGCGACATGGTCCGGTGTCTGGAACACCATCAGGTTGTTGTTGTAGGCGCTGGGTGTGATCGGTGGACCCGAGCTGAAGCCGATCAGGCATCGTTCGCCGATGCCGAGGTCCTCGGGTCCGACGGCCGGCGAGTTTCTCGACTGACGCAATCGCACCGGGCGTCGGACGCCATGCGCGTCCTGTCGCTGTTTGGCCGCCGGCGTCAGTGCGGGAACCCGCCCGTCAGACGGCTCGGTGATGAGAGAGGTCCGTCGGTCGTCGGTGAGCGTGGTCCCGTTGTCGAGCCACCACGCGGCGTGGACACTGCTTGGTGCGAGCGGGTTGCGACCACGCCGCTCGAGCGTCCGCTGCTCGTAGGCAGCCGCCTCCTCCGGAGTCCAGACTGCCGTATCCGCCAGATCCCGCGGACGCTCGAGCGGCGTCATGGTGCGGAAGTCCCAGATGCCCCCCAGGTCCGGGGCGCCCCAAGCTGTTTGGGGCATCGCTGGCGACGCCGTCTGGGCCGGGGCCGCGCCCGCTGCCAGGCAGATGCCCAGCGACACCGCCAGCGTCCGGCATCGCCGGTTCAATCGGCCGCGCGCTTCCCGGGACGTTGCGATCATGCGTCAAGCCTATCATTCACGCGATCCGGAGTGCGCCGCCGGGGTGGTGATTTTTCAGGGACACCGCTAATTTTTCCCGACCGCACCACACTCCACCGCAGAAGGCTGTTCTCCACCTGTTCGGCATCGCCGCTTTTCAGCGGCTAAGACGGTGGTTGCCACTTCGCTTCTGTCTCGTGCAATGTTACGATGCCCGCAACGGCGCAACCGGTCCCAAGTGGCGAATACGTAGGAAGGGGTACTTGGATCGAAGTATGCACTGCCTCCGGGCTTTGACGCGTAGTCAACGGTATACTCATCTGGATGTTCCAGCACAACCAAGTGCGCAAACTAATCGGTAAGTAAGGAGAGACAAGGATGCGAGTAGCGTTTCTCGTGGCGACAATGATCGGTTTGACAGCAGGCAGCGCGGCGGCCCAGACGTCACTGGAGACGGCGCCTATTGGCACCCTGGCTCAGATCATGCGCGGTATCTATTTTCCCAACTCGAACATCATTTTCGATACGCAGATGCAGGATCCGGACGCACCACCGGAGTCCAGCGGTAGCGACGGGAGTGTCAGCAGCACGTTCTCCGGCATCTACACCGGCTGGCAGGTGGTCGAGAACGCTGCTCTCGTGCTGGCCGAAGGCGCGAGCCTCATCAACAAGCCAGGGCGCCTCTGCGAGAACGGGCGGATGGCTCCAGTCCAGCGATGGGATTTCCTGAAGTATTCGCGCGAGATGACGGAGGTCGGCTGGAATATATACCTGGCCGCACTAGAAAAGGACCAGGAGGCGGTTGGCGAACTGACGAACGACCTCGCGCAAGCGTGCGACAACTGTCATCGGATCTACCGAAGCAACGCGCAGCAGAACAGCCTGCGTTGTCTCGGCAGCGGCGTCATCCTGACCCCGTAGATGAATGTGAACGTGGTTTCGCGCTGACGGCAGGCAGGAGCATGGCTCCTGCTTGCCGGCGGCCGGTGCAGTGTCCTTTCAGTCCGCGCGGTCTGTGTCGGCAGCATCGTCGATCCGCCGTGCACCAGCCATTACCCGACCAGGTTCCCTCGGGCTGGTCATTTTGGCCGGCCACTACCACTCTGCGCGAAAGCGGGGCAGAATAGGCATTCGATGCTGACCACCTGCCAGGTCGGTTGACGATGCAGTGCAAGACAGAGCGGCTCGTCGGCGATGTCGTCGTCCTGGGCGCCTCGGTACGGGGACTGGGCGACATCGGTACAGGTCTGGCAGATCGGATCCGGCATCTCGCCGAGGAGGGCCGCACCAAGTTCGTGCTCGACCTGTCCGAGGTCTCGTCGCTCGATAGCCATGGGCTGGGCGATCTGGTCGCCGGCCAGCGGGCGGCCGCCCGGGTGGGTGCCCGCGTTGCGTTGTGTCATGTGCACCCGTATGTTGCCGAGCCGCTTCGCATCATGAACGTGGACGACCTGTTCGACGTCTTCGAGTCGGAACAGGACGCGCTGCAGAGCTTCGCGTGAACGGTTTCCCGGACCTGCGTGTCTTCCTCGACCATCTCAGACGCGANCGGGACCTCGTTGAGATCACCGTGCCGGTCGACCCCGCGCTCGAGGCGGCCGAGATCCATCGGCGAGTCGTCGCCGCCGGTGGGCCGGCACTGCTGTTCTCGAACGTCGCCGGCGCCGACTTTCCACTTGCCACCAACCTGTTCGGAACCACGCGCCGCGCCGCGCTGGCGTTCGGCGAGCGGCCCGAGCGGTTGATCCGCCGGCTGGTCGAGTTGGTCGAGACGGCGTTGCCCCCGACAGCGGCGACACTCTGGGGCGCCCGGGACATGGCCGCCGAGCTGTTCCGGGTAGGGCTCCGCCGCGGACGTCACGGACCGGTGACCGACGTGGTGACCGACGAGGTGCGGCTCGACCGGCTGCCGGCCCTGACCACCTGGCCGGAGGACGCCGGGCCGTTCATCACCCTGCCCCTCGTCTACACCGAGCATCCCGACCGAGCCGGCCACAACCTCGGGATGTATCGCCTGCAGATTCACGATGCGTGCACCACCGGCATGCACTGGCAAATCGGCAAGGGAGGCGGCTTCCACTACCACGCGGCCGAGGCCACCGGCGCCGCCTTGCCCGCGACCGTGTACCTGGGCGGACCACCGGCGTTGATCCTGTCGGCCGTGGCGCCGTTGCCGGAGAACGTGCCGGAGCTCGTGCTCGCGTCACTCATCGCCGGGGAGCGGTTGCGGCTCGTCGAGGGGTTGGGGCCACATCCACTCGTGGCCGGCGCCGAGTTCGCGCTCATTGGGTCGGTTCCGCCAAGGGAGCGGCGGCCGGAAGGGCCGTTCGGCGACCACTACGGCTACTACTCCCTGCGTCATGACTACCCGGTGTTCCAGGTCAGCCGGATGGCGCGCCGTCACGACGCGATCTACCCGGCGACCGTCGTCGGCAAGCCGCGACAGGAGGACTTCTTCATCGGCGACCTTCTTCAGGAGCTGCTGTCGCCGCTCTTCCCGCTGGTGATGCCGGCCGTCGAGCGGCTCTGGTCCTATGGCGAGACCGGCTATCATTCGCTCTCGGCCGCCGTGGTCAAGCAGCGGTACGCGCGTGAGGCGATGGCCAGCGCGTTTCGGATCTTGGGCGAGGGGCAGCTCTCGCTGACGAAGTTTCTGCTGGTGACCGACCAACCGGTTGACCTGAAGGATTTCCCGGCGACGCTCGAGCACCTCCTGGCGCGGACGAATCCCGAGACCGATCTATATGTGTTCTCCAACTTGGCGATGGATACGCTCGACTACACCGGTCCGGAGGTGAACCGGGGTTCGAAGGGGGTGTGGCTGGGCCTCGGCGACCCGGTCCAGGACCTGCCGGGCGAGTTCATCGCCGCTGAGCTTCCCCAGGGGGTCCACGAGGTCCGGGTCTTCTGCCGTGGCTGCCTCGTGGTCGGAGGGCCGTCATCCGGCACTGATCCGGACGCGGCGGCGCGCGTCGCTGCTCACCCAGCCTTTGCCGGCTGGCCGCTGGTAGTCATGACCGACGAGCCGGCCCGCGCCGCCAGGAGCGCCACGAACTTCCTGTGGACCACTTTCACGCGGTTCGAACCGGCCGCCGACATCCACGCGGCGGCGACCCGCGTCGTCCGCAACCACCTCGTCTACACGCCGCCGATCGTGATCGACGCGCGTCTTTCGCCGTCGTTCCCGTCCGAGCTCAGCTGCCGCCCTGACATCGCCGGAAAGGTCTCCGACCGATGGCACGAGTATTTTCCAGACGGCGGTGTCGAGATGGGAGACGCCGAGCGCGGTCACCTGGACTGAGCGGGGCGGCGGGCCCGGTCCGGCCGGTCCGGCCGGACAGGCTGGACAAGCTGGACAACCAGGACGCCAGCGGCTACCGTCGCCTCTCGGCGTCGTGCCCGTGACTGGAGGTGTACCGTGTCGAGTCATCGCGCGATAGGCGGAGGGCTGGTGGTGGTCATGGCGGCGGTTGTCGTGGCGGTCCCACCGGTTGCGGCGCAGCAGGACATCGAGCGTGAGAATCTCGCCGAGATCCGCGAGGTCAACGTAGTCGTGGAGGAGTTGTCCGATGACGCAGAATCGGACGGTCTGACGCGCCGCGCCCTGCTGACCGCGGCTGAGGAACAGCTGGAGGCGCGAGGCGTGCCGCTCGGAAACTCACCCCTGGCGGCGGACCTCTACATCAACGTCGCGACACATCTCGGGTCAACTGGGCTCTACGCCTATTACGCCCGGGTCTCCGTGCAGCAGTTGGCGACGATCGAGGGCAACCAACTGCGGGCCCGCGTCGATACGTGGGACATGGCGAGCCTCGGCGCGGTTGGCCAGGCGAACTTGCCACAGGTCGAACAGGTGGTGGTCCAGCTGGTCGACCTGTTCTGCGACGACTACTTCGAGGTCAACGACCCGCCGCGGCGCTGAGGCGTGTAGACGTGTAGTGCCGTCACGTATGACGCTGGTCGATCTGGCGGTCGTGTCATCGCCAGCCGAAGATTTCTTCCAAATTGAACTCCCGGGTCCGTATGATCGTCAGTACTGCCGATAATTCGGCAGCATGCTGGTGTACCTCGATTCGGTCAGGAGACATCATGAGGATGATTGGATTGCGCATCGTGTGGGCGCTGGTCGGTCTGGCGGTGGCCGCGGCTCCGGCACGGGCACAAGGCGGTTCAGTAACGTTCACGGAACATGTGGCGCCTATATTCTATGAGAGCTGCACGACTTGTCATCGACCCGGCCAGGTGGGGCCGATGTCGCTGTTGACCTATGAAGACGCCCGGCCCTGGGCGCGTGCCATCAAGCAGAAGGTGGCTGACCGGGACATGCCGCCGTGGGATGCGGATCCGCAAGTTGGCACCTGGGCCAACGATCGGAGCCTGACCGACGACGAGATCGCAACCATCGTCGCCTGGGCCGACGCGGGTGCGCCGCGCGGTGACCGCGCCGCGATGCCGCCGATGCCGGCCTACGCCGACAGCGCGTGGACGATCGGCGAGCCGGACGCCGTCTTCAGCATTCCGCCGTTCGAGGTGCCGGCCGATGGGATGGTGGAGTACACCTACTTCGAGGTGCCCACCAATCTGACCGAGGACAAGTGGGTGCAGGCGGTTCAGGTCATGCCGGACGCCATGGCCGCGGTGCATCACATCATCGTCTCGGCCCGCAGCGAGCTGACCCCCGAAGAGGTAGAGGCCAGGCGGCGGGTAGACCCGGGCATCCGTCTGGACCGCGAGATCCTGCCGGGAGACGAGATCGAGTGGAATCCTGGTGTTGCGCAGCTTGAGGGGCGTTCGAAGGGCGACTCCCTGGGCGGAACGACCGTCGGCAACGACGGCGTGTCGATCTTCGCGCCGGGCACGGCACGGCTGCTCAAAGCCGGCACCACCCTGGTATTCGAGATGCATTACACGCCCACCGGCGAGCCGGTCGTCGACGCGTCGCAGATCGGGCTGGTGTTCACCGATGAGGAGCCCGACCAGGTGGTGTGGCCCGGCGCCATCGTGCACGGACAGTTCGCGATTCCGCCCGGCGAGTCCAACTACAAGGTGGAGGCGGACCTCACCTTCGCGAAGGATGTGAAGCTGTTGAACCTGCTGCCGCACTCGCATCTGCGCGGCGTGCGCTGGGACTACGAGGCGGTGTATCCGGACGGGAGACGCGAGACGATCCTGTCGGTGCCCGAGTACGACTTCAACTGGCAGATCGACTACATCTTCGACGAGCCGCTCTCGCTGCCGAAGGGGTCGAAGATTCATGCCGTGTCCTACTACGACAACTCGGCGGCGAACCGGCACAACCCCGACCCGACCGTCGAGGTTCGCTGGGGTGAGCAGACCGACGAGGAGATGATGTTCACCGCCTTGTCCTACCTGATCGACGAGGAGGCGGGCACGGTACCCACACAGCAGCAGCAGTAGGACACCAACGTCCGAGCCGATTCGACGGGCCGACCTGATCTGCGAGATCGGGCGGCCCGTTTCTTTTTGCGGCCATGAACGGCTCGCCGACTGGGGAATAAGCGAGACCGCCTGCCGGTCCACATCAACAGCGACGGACGGTGTTCGGATGGATGATGCCGCGCCGGTTCGAGGACGCGACAAGGAGGTCGAGATGACGAGTGCGAAGCGCAAGATGACGAGATGGATGGTGCCCGCCGGTGTGTTGCTGATGGTCGGCCTGTTCGCGGTTGCCGACACAGCGTGGGGACAGCCGGCGGATGGACCAGGGCTCCGGCGCGGGCGAATGGGTCGGCGGGCCGGACCGCTGGGCGGGCCGCTGTTGCCGCTGGGACGTCTGGGGCTGACCCAAGCCCAGCAGGAGCAAGTTCAGGCCGTGATGGAGCAGAACCGCCAGGCGACGCGGACCGCGGAGGAACGGGTGCGTGAGGTGCGGCAGGCGCTGCAGGATGCGGTGACCGCAGACAGCGTGAATGAGGGCGCCATCCGCGCCGTGGCCACCGAGCTCGGTCTGGCCGAGGGGGATGCGGCGGTGCAGCGGGCCTACGTCCATGCTGCGGTGTGGCAGCTGCTGACTCCCGAGCAGCAGGCGGCCGCGAGGGAGGCCAAGGCCGAGATGCAGCAGCGCTCGGCCCAGCGCCGACAGCGCGTGGACGAACGCCGCCAGCGACGGCAGGAGCGCCGGCAACGCGGCTGAGATCTGACCCCTCGCTCGTGGTGGCGCGGTCCGAACGGGCCGCGCCACCCTCAACCGTCCTTCTGACTTCCGCCTGCTGACTTCCGACTTCTTGGGGGAAGGTTGCTACCCGATCTTCACGACATACCGCCCTCGCGCCTTGCCTTGCAGCAGCGTCTGGAACGCGTCGGGGAGGTCGCGCAGCGTGACCTCGCGCGCGATTGTCTGCAGATGTGTCGGCCGCATGTCGGTGGCCAGCCGCTGCCATACTTCACGCCGCCGATCCATCGGACACAGCACCGAGTCGATGCCCAGCAGGTTGACGCCGCGCATGATGAACGGCAAGACAGTCGTCTCGATCTTGACGCCCGCGGTCAGACCGGAGCTGGCGATGGAGCCGCCATATTTCGTCGTGCGTGTGAGCCATGCCAGGATAGCGCCGCCGGTCGGGTCGACCGCGCCGGCCCAGGTCGCCTTCTCGAGCGGCCGTGTCCCCAGCTCGAGCTCGTGTCGAGAGAGTACGGTCGTCGCGCCGAGCGACTGGAGATAGTCGTGCTGGTCGTCCTTGCCGGTCAGCGCGGTCACCTCGTACCCCAACCTCGCGAGCAACTCGACCGCGACGCTGCCGACACCTCCCGTTGCCCCGGTAACGATGACCGGTCCGTCGGTCGTGGTCAGGCCGTTTCGTTCGAGCTGCACCACTGAAAGTGCTGCCGTGAACCCCGCGGTTCCGATCGCCATGGTGTCGAACGGTGTCAGTCCGTCCGGTATCGGGACGACCCAGTCGGCCGGCACCCGGACGTACTCGGAAAAGCCGCCGTCGCTCGCCACGCCGAGGTCGTAACCGGTGACCAGCACCTGGTCCCCTTCTCGATACCGGTCGTCCGAGCTGGACGCCACCGACCCCGCGACGTCGATGCCGCCGATCAACGGGAACCGGCGCAAGATCTTGCCGGCACCGGTCGCGGCCAGGGCGTCCTTGTAGTTGACGCTGGAGTACGCCGTGCGGATGACCACCTCGCCCTGGCTGAGCTCGTCGAGTGTGGCCTCGACGAGCCGGCCCTCTATCGTATTGTTCTCGTCGAAAATGCGATACGCGTTGAACGTGTCCACAGCTCACCTCGATATGAGAACTCGCGTTCTCGAGAAGTCAGGAGGCAGGAGGCAGGAGGCAGGAGNCAGGAGGCAGGAGAGGCCGGAGGGCTTCGCCATGATTCCCATCAAACTACCGTCAGTGCCAATCAGTTGGACGAGTCAGTGAGGTGGGATTTCATTTGTTCCCAGGCGTGCCGCGCCTCGTCGACCGAACCCTCGTCCTCGATTGTTGTGATGTCACCCGGGTCGCGGTCGAGGGTGACCGCCTTCAGCACGCGACGCATGATCTTGCCGCTACGGGTCTTTGGCAGCATCGGCACGAAGTTCAGCTCCCCGACCACCGCGATCGGGCCGAGCTCGCGCCGAATCGTATCGATCAGCGCCTGACGCAGCTCGTCGGACGGCGTCTCGTGCTGCTTGAGTAGCACGAAGGCGGAGATCACCTCGCCGCGGGTCTCGTCGGGTCGCCCGACGACGCCGCACTCGGCCACAGCCGCGTGTTTGAGACAGGCGCTCTCTACCTCGATCGTCCCGATTCGGTGCGCCGCGATCTTGATGATCTCGTCGGCCCGGCCGCCGAACCACAGATATCCGTCTTCGTCGATGTGGGCGGAGTCGCCGCTGAAATAGACCCCGGGAATCTTCTGCCAGTAGTCGCGCCCGTAGCGTTCGGATTCTCCCCAGAGCGCCGCCGTCAACCCTGGAAACGGGCGATTGAGCACCATGATGCCCTTCTCGCCGGTCTCGCACGGTGTGCCATCGCTCTGAACCACGGCCGCTTCGATGCCAGGTAACGGCAGGGTGGCCGAGCCCGGCTTGATCGGCAGCATGCCGAGGCCGTAGGGGTTGCCGAAGACCGGGCCGCTGGTCTCGGTCTGCCACATGTGGTCGATCACCGGGATACGTCCCTTCAGGATGGTGTTCTGCAGCCAGTCCCAGGCCGGTGGGTTGAGCACCTCGCCGGCCGAGAAGATCCGCTCGACCCGNGAGTGGTCGACGCTACCGAGCGGACCGTCGCCGTAGCGCATCAACGCCCGGATCGCAGTAGGCGAGGTGAAGATGCCGGTCGCGCCCAGCTCTTCGACCACGACTCGCCAGTTCGCCTCCGGCTCCGGGTAGTCGAGCGCCCCCTCGAAGACGACCGTCGTGCAGCCGATCAGCAGCGGGGCATACACCATGTAGCTGTGCCCGACGATCCAGCCAATGTCGGAGGTAGACCACCAGACATCGGTCGGCCGCATGCCAAAGCACCATCGGCCCATGCTGACGATGTGCACCTGATAGCCGCCGTGCGTGTGGACGGCGAGCTTCGGTTTGGCGGTCGTGCCGGAGGTGGCCAGAATGAACGCCGGTTCGTTCGCCTCCATCTCCACCCAGTGGCCGGATTGGCCCTGCGATCCGGTGAGAAACGTATCCCAGGACATGTCGCGGTCGGGTTGCAACGGCGACGTCGGGTCGGCGCGTTGAAGCACCACCACCCGCTCGACCTTGTGACCGGGGATCTTGAGCGCCTCGTCGACAATCGGCTTCAGCGGAAATTTCTTGCCCTTGCGGTACGTCACGTCTGCGGTGAACACCACGCGCGAGCCGCTGGCGGTGATGCGGTCGGTCAGCGCTTGTGCGCCAAAGCCGGCGAAGATGACCGAGTGGAGGGCGCCGATGCGCGTGCACGCCAGCATCAGGACGACTGCCTCGGGACAGGTCGGCATCGAGAGGGTGACGCGGTCTCCTTTCTCCACGCCGAGCCCGCGCAGCGCAGCCGCCACACGTGTGACCTCGTGCAGGAGCTGCGCATAGGTGAGCACGATGCGTTCGTTGCGTTCGTTGACATACACCAGGGCCGCCCGACCGCCCTGTCCGTCGGCCACGTGCCGGTCGACCGCGTTGTGACAGATGTTGGTGCGGGCGCCGACGAACCAGCGGAACGTCGGTGGGTCCGGCTCGAAGACGCGGTCCCAGGTGCGGAACCACGGCAGCTCGCGGGCGGCGCGTTCCCAGAAGCCTTCCGGGTCGCGACGCCCGTCCTCGATCCAGCGCTGAACAATCGGTGTCGTGAGTGTCATATGGCAGTCCGTGGTGTCGCGCAGGAGACACGCGTGCGTTCGGCAGTATACGCCGCTTGCCCGACGTGAACCCGGCAGTGGCTGAGCAACCGAGATGGCGAAGGCTGCTCAGCGGTTCGTGAAAATGTCCAGTGGCAACAGCGCCGTCACGCCGACGTTCGGTGCGTCGACCAGTTGACCGATACGCAGGTCGACGGCGACGCTGGCCACGACGTAGGCTTGCTCGGGGGTGAGGCTGTAGGTTGCGGTGATGTAGTCGATCATCTCGATCAGGGCGTTGCGGGCCGCCAGTGAGACGTCTTTGGACAGGTTCCGCAGGCCGGCAATCCGCTCTGTGGCGCCCAGATAGCGCATGTCGGGCGGCACTTCTCCCACTGCCTTGAGCGGGAAGCCGGTCGTCGCGTAGAAGCGGCGAGACGGGATGTCGAGCACCCGGACGGGCCCTTCGAAGTGCGGTCCCCGGGTCAGCGCCGGTCCATCTTCGATGAGCCGGGTCGTTACCGTGAAGTCGGCGTCCATCTCGATCGCGGTGCCCGAGACCTCCCCGTCGCCTTGGGCGAAGTGCGGATCGCCGATCGCAAGCCCGCACCCGTCGATGTAACACGGCAGGTACAGCGTTACACCAACCTGCAGATATCGGATGTCGAGATTGCCGCCGTGCTCACGTGGGGGAAGCGTCCGCAGGCACTCCTCGGCGTGGGACCCGTTCGGACCGCAGACCGCAGCGGGCGACGCGTGCAGCGCGTGAGGCGGGAATCCTGCGCCACCGAGCGCGACAAGCTCGGCCTCGCGGGATAGCATCGCGTCGAGCTGCTCGCGGCCTGGAAGGACGGTGACGATGCCTGGAAAGCTCGCGTTTGGCACCCGCACTCCGGGCACGTCGTCGGTCACGGCATCCGTGCGGGTAAGCCGCCACAACGCCCGAAACGCCCCGGTGACGTGGTCGGAGACAAAGCCGATCGGGCTGACCGAGGTGTAGCCGAAATGACCGGGAGCGATGTCGAGCAGCGTGACCGCCAGCACGTCGCCCGGCTCGGCTCCCTCGATGTGGACGGGACCGGTGAGCGGGTGGACGGTTCCGATCTGCGGGTCGCCCTGTCTCGGGTCGTCATACGTGCTCGCCGGGTCGAGATTGAAATCGCTGGCGTTTCGCGCCTTGAACACGATGGTCTGGCCCGGTCTGGCGCGGGCTGCCGTCGGGATGGCGGGATGCAGGCGATTGATGCAGCTCGGGTCCTCGCCGCAATGGCGTCCCTCGCCGCCCAGCACGACGATGTCCTGCTGCGCCGATGCCGCCAGTGGCGCCAGCAGGACCACGAACGCCGCCGACGTGATCGCACAACGGGTGTGTTGGAGCATGGTCGCCTTTCAGGACACGCCTCGAACGTCCCGTGAGCGAACAGGACGCGGGCGTGGTTCTGTTTCTGTGGTCCTTATTATTTCTCGTCAACCACATGAATAATCCCAACCCTCAGCTGGGACTATAAACTGCCCGTGATGCCACGCGCCGTCACCGTCGGGTTGCACGCCGCGATTGTGGCGGTGACCGAGGAGGAGCCTCGGATCCTTACGGTGTCGGAGGGCGCGGCCGACCGGCGTCTGGCCGCCTTGCCCTTCGGACCGCTCGACCCCGATCGCCACCGCACCCTCGAGCTGGGGCTGCGTGTCTGGGTGCACGAGCAGACCGGGATGGATCTGGCCTATGTCGAGCAGCTTTACACCTTCGGAGACCGGGACCGCGCGCTGGCGGCAGATGGCCGGACCCTGCTGCTGGCGGTGGCCTACCTGGCGCTGGTGCGCGAACGGCAGGTCGCCGAGGGGCACACCGCCGCGTGGCAGGGCATTTATGGCTTTCTGCCGTGGGAGGACCGTCGCGATGGTGAGCCGGAGATTCTCCGCGCGCGCATTCGTCCGGCGCTGGCCGCGTGGGTGAAGGCGGCCGCCGAGGTCGGCGTGCGACGCGAGCGTCGCGGACGCGCCGACATCACGTTCGGGTCCGGCGCGACGCAATGGGACGGTGAGCGAGTGCTCGACCGGTACGAGTTGCTCTACGAAGCCGGTTTGGTCGCCGAGTCGGCGCGCGACAAGGAACCGGGCGCGCACGCCGTCGATGCCATACGTCCCGAGACCGGCTTCGGTGCGCCGCTTGCGCTGGACCATCGTCGCATCCTGGCCACGGCCCTCGGACGGTTGCGCGGAAAACTCAAATACCGGCCGCTGGTCTTCGAGTTGCTCCCCGAGACCTTCACGCTCCTTCAACTCCAGCGCACGGTCGAAGCGCTCGTGGGCGTTCGTCTGCACAAGCAGAACTTCCGCCGGCTGGTCGAGCGGGGCAGCTTGGTTGAAGGGACCGGGGAGCTCGAACCGGACACCGGTGGTCGACCGGCCGAGTTGTTCCGTTTTCGTCGTGAGGTGCTGCACGAGCGCCCGGCGCCCGGCGTCGGCCTGCCCGGCTTGCCGGCTGGTGACTAGATCGAACGATCTGATTGGCGAAGTCAGCCGGCTTCTCCAACATGCTTTCTTCTGCCTCCTGCCTCCTGCCTCCTGCCTCCTGCCTTCTCCACATGAAACCCCGCCTACCGCTTGACACCCATTTCTGCTCAGGACTAGAATATCTAGTGTAATTCTCAAAGTGAGCATAAGTGAGACTCAGACGATGACCACCACCCATTCCAGCGCAGCGACACTCGAGTACACGCCGGCAGTCGCCGCCGCAACGGCTGGTCTGTACGACCGAGTCCGCTCGGTCGTCCCAGAGCTCGAGTGGCCGGTTCATGCCCCGTATATTGACGCGATCCAGCGGTTGAAGCAGACCCGCGGTGCGGTGGTGCTGGCCCACAACTACCAGACCCCGGAGATTTTCCACGGCGTCGCCGATCTCTCGGGCGATTCGCTCGCGCTCGCTCAGCAGGCGGCCGAGGCCGATGCCGATGTCATCGTGATGTGCGGCGTGAACTTCATGGCTGAGACAGCGAAGATTCTCAGCCCGGAGAAGACCGTCCTGATCCCGGATCTCGATGCGGGGTGTTCGCTGGCGTCGTCGATCGCCGTTGCCGACGTGCGACGGTTGCGCGAGCAGCATCCGGGGGCGCCGGTCGTGACCTACGTCAACACGTCTGCCGACATCAAAGCCGAATCCGATATCTGCTGCACCTCGTCCAATGCGGTCGAGGTCGTCGAGTCGCTCGGCGCCGAGCGAGTCATTTTCCTGCCCGATGAGTTTCTCGGGCGGTATGTCGCTGAGCACACCGCTGTCGAGATCATCCTGTGGCAGGGACACTGCGAGGTGCACGAGCGCTTCAGCGCGGCGGAGCTCTGCGACTATCGCACGACCTATCCGGGTATCCAGATCTTCGCGCATCCGGAGTGTCCACCGGATGTGCTGGCCGAGGCAGACTACGTCGGCTCGACGTCGGGCTTGATTCGCCATGTCGGCGCGACACGCCCGGAGCGGGTCGTGATGGTCACCGAGTGCTCGATGAGCGACAACGTTGCCGTGGCGCATCCCGACGTCGAATTCATCCGACCATGCAATCTGTGCCCGCACATGAAACAGATCACGTTGCCGAAGATCCACCAATCGCTCGAGCGGATGCAGTACGAGGTCACCGTGGACACCGACGTGGCAGAGCGTGCGCGACTGGCGGTCGAGCGGATGCTCGCGGTCGGCAGGGGAGCCGGGGGATGAGCCCCAGCACCACCCCGACCCGGGTCCAGACCGTCGAGACGCATGACGTGCTGGTCATCGGGAGCGGTGTCGGCGGACTGACCGTCGCGCTCGAGACGCCGGGTCTGCGGGTCGGCCTGATCACCAAGACTGAGCTTGGCCGTGGCGGTTCGAGTCCGATGGCGCAGGGTGGCGTCGCCGCAGCGATCGGTCCGGGCGACTCGCCGGCGGCGCATGCGGCAGACACGCTTGCCGCGGCGGCCGGTCTGGCGGTGCCCGACCGTGTCCGGCTTCTCACCGAAGAAGGCCCGGCCCGGATCGCGGCGCTCCTCGCCTTGGGTACCCGCTTCGATCGGGACGAAGTGGGCCACCTGGCGCTGGGCCGCGAGGCGGCGCACGGGGTCGCGCGGATCCTCCACGCGAACGGCGATGCCACGGGTGCCGAGATCGTGCGGGCGTTGCGCGCGGCGGTCGAGTCAGCTCCGACGGTCGAGGTTTTCGAACGCACCTTCGCCTGTGAGCTGGTCACGGAGCAGGGACGCGTTGTCGGCGCGGTGGCGCGTCACGAGAGTGGCACGGTCGTGCTACATCTGGCCCGCGCCGTGGTGCTCGCCACCGGCGGCATCGGTCAGGTCTACCGGCATACGACGAACCCACCCGAAAACACCGGAGATGGTCTGGCGATGGCGGCGCGTGCGGGGGCGCGTCTCGCCGATCTCGAGTTCGTCCAGTTTCACCCGACTGCGCTCGACGTCGGGACCGACCCGATGCCGCTGCTGACCGAGGCGCTCCGTGGTGCCGGGGCGACCCTGGTCGACGAAACAGGGCGGCGCTTCATGCCGGACTTCCACCCGGACGCCGAGTTGGCGCCGAGGGATGTCGTGGCCCGCGCGTTGTGGGAGATGCGGCGGCAGGGAGGGCAGATGTTTCTCGACGCGCGGGACGTGATCGGCGCTCGGATCGAGTCGGCCTTCCCGACCGCCCTCCGGCACTGTCAGGACCACGGCTTCGATCCACGGCGCGAAGTGGTCCCGGTTTCGCCCGCTGCGCACTATCACATGGGCGGCATCGCGGTGGACGCCGACGGTCGCACGAGTCTGGCCGGTCTCTGGGCGTGTGGCGAGGTCAGTTGTGTCGGGGTTCACGGTGCCAATCGACTGGCCAGTAACTCCCTGCTCGACGCCATGGTGTTCGGCGCTCGCGTGGGTCGCGATCTGACTCGTCGCGTGTTGACGCTGCCGCCTGTCAAGGCGCTGGTTGGCCGGAGCGACCCCAGCCTCGGCGAGTCGGCAATCGACGCCCACGCGCACGTCGAGACCAGACGTGAAATCCGCGACCTGATGTGGAGTGGGGTCGGTCTCGTCCGTACCGCGGCCGGACTCCAGCAGACGATCAATCGCCTTATTCGGATCGCGCGACGGCTCGGGCCGGGCTCGTCCGAGACGCACAACCTGCTGGCTGTCGCCGGGGCAGTCACCCACGCGGCGTCAGCCAGGAAGGACAGCCGAGGCGCACACTATCGCAGCGACGGTCCACCGGTATCCGATTCACATGACGAGACGTCGACCGGCGGCACGCGATGACAGCCGAGGCGGACCCGCCTACGGTGGCGCCGCTCACGTCGATCGAGTACGAAGATCTCGTCCGGCGCGAGCTGACGGTGGATCTCGGTGCGGCAGGCGACATCACGACCGATGCGATCGTCCTGGGTGACCTGCAGGCCGCGGCCCGAGTCGTGGCCCGTCGCGAAGGGCGCGTGTGTGGGCTGGAGTGCGCCGTCTGTGCATTCCGGTTGCTCGCAGACGTGCGGCACACGGTGATGCACGGCGACGGCGCCGACGTCGAGGCCGGCACCGTGCTGGCCGAGATTGAGGGCCCGGCACGCGCGCTCCTGTCAGCCGAGCGCACCGCCCTCAACCTCCTTGGCCATCTGTCCGGCATCGCCACGGCAACCCGAGACCTCGTCCGCATCGTCGCCGGCGTGGGACACGCGCAGGTCGCCTGTACGCGGAAGACCACACCGGGTTTGCGGGTGCTCGAGAAGTATGCCGTCCGGGTCGGCGGCGCCTCGAGCCATCGCATCGGTCTCTACGACGCCGTTCTCATCAAGGACAACCATCGCGTGATCGCGGGCGGCGTCGGCCCGGCCCTTGCCGCGGCGCGCGCGGCGCGGGGGCGGCTGGCCAAACTGGAGGTCGAGGTGGACACATTGGAACAGCTCGACGCCGCGCTCCAGGCCGGTGCCGATGTGGTCTTGCTCGACAACATGTCGATCTCGGACCTCGAGCAGGCCGTGGTCAGGGCCGGTGGCCGGGCGACCACCGAGGCCTCCGGAGGGATCACGCCGGCGACCATTCGCGAGGTCGCGGCGACCGGCGTGGATGTGATTTCCGTCGGGTGGATTACCCACAGCGCACCGGCGCTCGACGTCGGCCTCGACTTCTCGACCGCCGACTAGAACCCACCCTGTCAGGTCAGCGGTACATAAATCGAGTTAGCAATACTAGGCTGCCAGGCCAGAGGTCGCCGGTTTTCCGGGATAGTGGGGTGTTGACTACCGTCGGATGGGGAGGACTCACTGCATGCGCGTAACGAGATTCAGTTGGCTGATCGCGGGCGTCGCGGCGTTCGTGGCGACCGCCGGCGTCAGCGGCCCGGGCGCGGCTGCGGCCGGCGCCGAGGCGGATGCTCCGACGTTCACCGAGAATGTTGCATCGATTCTGTACGAGAACTGCGTCGCATGTCATCGGACAGGCGAGGTGGCGCCGATGTCGTTGATCACCTATCAGGAGACTCGACCCTGGGGCCGGTCGATCAAGAACAAGGTGATGTCTGGTGAGATGCCGCCCTGGCACGCCGACCCGGCGGTCGGGCGATTTCTGAACGAGCGCCGCTTGACCGACGCCGAGCGTGACACGGTCGTGCAATGGGTCGACGCTGGTGCGCCGGAAGGCGATCGGGCCAAGCTGCCCCCGGCGCCTACATTCGCCGACGGGTGGCAGATCGGCACGCCGGATCTGATCGTCGAGATGCCGGAGGCGTTCGAGGTGCCCGCTGAAGGCGAGGTCGCCTACCAGTACTTCAGCGCCCCGACCAACTTCACCGAGGACAAATGGGTGCAAGCGGTCGAGGTGCGTGCCGGGGCTCCGTCGGCCGTGCACCACATTCTGGCCTACGCGCGCGCGCCCGGCACAGAGCGGCGCCCGCCGGCGTTCAACCTTATTCCGGTCGGAGAGCGGGCCGGGGCGGCCGTGCGGGCCCGGGAAGCGCGCGCCCGCGAGCGTGGTCGGCCGGCGCGCCCGGAGGGCCGGGGCCCCGGGACTCTGATCGGCACGATGGCGCCCGGTACGAACCCGATCGTCTTCGAGCCGAACAGCGCGATGCGGGTGCCCAAGGGCACGCAGGTGGTGTTCCAGGTTCACTACACGGCGACCGGCGAACCGATGTCGGACCGCTCGAGTATCGGAATGGTGTTCAGCGACGAGCCGCCCGAACAGGAGGTGCGGTTCGGCCAGTTCCTCAATCCCTACTTCGAGATTCCCGCCGGCGAGGCCAACCATCGTGTCGACGCGCTGGTCGAATTCACGGAGGACACCGAGATCTACGCGCTGTTCCCGCACACGCACCTGCGGGGCAAGCGGTGGGAGTATGAGCTGGTCCATCCTGACGGTCGTCGAGAGCCCGTGCTGTCGGTGCCAGGCTACGACTTCAACTGGCAGATCTACTATCAGTTCGAGGAGCCACTGACGGCGCCGAAGGGGACTCGCCTGGAGGCCTCCGCCTGGTATGACAACTCGGCGGCGAACAAGGCCAACCCGGACCCAGCCAGTCCCGTGCGCTGGGGTGAGCAGACCTGGGAAGAGATGCACTACACCGGCATCAGCTACAGCGTGAAGTCAGAGAAATAGGTTTCAGAAGTCAGACGTATGAAGGGAGCCTCGGTCTTGCCGGCCGAGGCTCTTTCTTCGTACGGGTCGCCGTCCACCCGCGGGGATTCTTGCTCTGCCCGTTGAAATTTTCCCGCCGTTCACCCGCGCGCACTCGACTTGACCGGTCGTTTCTCCCAGTTTTCGAGCGAAACGTGCCAAGCAGGAAACTTGCATGCGTACCGGTCCATCTCGCGGCGACCGCCGCAGGGGGAGGATCGAGAAATGTACCGAGGGACCTGGCACAACCACACATTTGGCGGCATAGTCATCGGCATCGTCACGGTCATGATCAGTAGCATCGGAGTCGCCGGTTTGTCGGCGGCCGGTGCCAACGGCGCCGAGACGGTGCCCACCTTCACCAAGGATGTCGCACCGATTCTGTATGAGGCATGTGTGATGTGCCATCGACCGGGTGAGGTGGCGCCGATGTCGCTCATCTCCTACCGGGAGACGCGACCGTGGGGCCGGTCGATCAAGAACAAGGTGCTGAGCGGCGAGATGCCGCCCTGGCACGCCGACCCGACAGTTGGTCGCTTCTCGAACGAGCGGCGTCTGACCGAGGCCGAGCGGGACATCATCGCCCGCTGGGTCGATGGGGGCGCGCCCGAGGGAGACGCTGACCAGCTGCCGCCCGCACCGGTGTTCGCCGATGGGTGGCAGATAGGCACACCGGATGTCGTCATCGAGATGCCGACGGCGTTCGACGTACCGGCAGAGGGAGAGGTCGACTACCAGTACTTCAGCACACCGACCCAGTTCACCGAAGACAAGTGGGTGCAGGCGATCGAAGTCCGGCCCGGCGCCCGCTCTGTGGTCCACCACATCCTGGCGTTCGTGCAGGACCCGAGCGGCGCCAGGCCGTCGTCCGCTTACCGGCAGATTCCGATCGGCGCGGCTGCCGAAGCGGCGGCCGCGCGGGCCCGCGAGCGTGGCCGAGAGGGTGCAGGCCCGGGCGGACCGCGGCGGACGTTGATCGGCACCATGGCGCCCGGGACGAACCCGCAGGTGTTCGAGCCGGACACCGCGATGCGGATTCCCAAGGGTTCGGAGCTCGTGTTCCAGCTGCACTACACGGCGGTCGGAGAGGCGGCCAGCGACCGGTCACGTGTGGGACTGATCTTCGCCGATGCACCGCCCGCGCGCGAGATGCGGTCCGGGGCGTTCCTCAACGCCTATTTCGAGATTCCGGCAGGCGCGACAGACGAGCGGGTGGACACCCTGATCGAGTTCACACAGGACGTGGAGGTCACCGCGCTCTTCCCGCACTCCCACCTGCTCGGCACGCGTTGGGAGTATCGACTGACCTACCCGGATGGGCGCACCGAGACGGTGCTGTCGGTGCCCAAGTACGACTTCAATTGGCAGGCCTACTACCAGTTTGAGGAGCCGCTCACGGTGCCGAAGGGAGCCCGGATCGAGGCGTCGGCCTGGTATGACAACTCGGCGGCAAACAAGTCGAACCCGGACCCGACGATTGCCGTAGGCTGGGGCGAGCAGACCTGGGACGAAATGCAGTACTCGGGCATCACCTATAGTGTGAAGAAAGAGCAGTAAGTTTCAGAAGTCAGAAGTCACAAGGGGGCCCCGGTCTCACGGTCGGGGCTCTTCTTTTGTACCGGTAATAGAGACATTTGTCGGGCCGAGGCCGTAACATGCTCAATTGCTGCGTCTCATGTTCAAGACACCGGTTTGCGTGCTCGTGTTGGTGCTCGTCGTATTGTCGCCGGTCTCGGCCGGCGCGCAGACACCAGCCACTGACCCTATCAGTGTCCTCGAGAGTTATGTCGGGCGTTACGAGCTCACTCCCACGTTTCACCTCTCGGTCACTCGCGTGGGTGGGGCGATCTACGTGCAGGCGACCGGTCAGCCTCGCGCGCAGCTCACGCCGCGGGTCGGGCACGAGTTCGTCATCGTCGGCGGCAGCCTGCGGGTGATCTTCGGCGTCCGTCCGGACACCGGGGAGGTCATCGACCTGCTGTTCGAGCAGGGCGGTCTCGGTCGTCGGGCGGTCAAGCTGGCCGATGTTGCCATTCCGCCCGCCCCGACGCGTGTCGAACTGCCGGTTGATGTGTTGGCCCGATACGTCGGGGCCTACGAGGAGCAACCCGGCTTCGGGATCACGGTCACACAGACCGGCGATCTCCTCATGGCCCAGGTGACGGAGCTGGCCGCGGCCGCGATCTATCCGGAGTCGGGAACCGAGTTCTTTTACGAGGACACTGGAGCCCGGATCACGTTTCGTTTCGATGAGACTGGTGCCGTGACCACGTTGACTCTGCATCAGGGCGGCGCCGCGCTGGAGATGCGTCGCGTTGAGAAGTAGCACCGCACGTCGGCAAATGCTCAAGACGGCGAAGCCCTCTGGCATCCTCCTGACTTCTGACTTCTCGGGCAGACTCACATCATGCAGTTGATTTTCGAACAGGTTCGGACTGGAGGCGACCGCAACTTCGGATATCTGGTCGGTGACCGTGAGGCAGGGCACGGTGTCCTCATCGATCCGTCGTACTCGCCGGAGGCGATGGTCCAGCGTGCCACCGATCAGGGACTGAGGGTCACCCACATCGTCAACACCCACGGGCACCCGGACCATACCGAGGGGAACCCCGCGGCCGTCGAGCTGACCGGGGCGTCGATCGCGGCGCACCCCGACGCGCCCGATAAGCCCGACATCGAACTGGCCGACGGGCAGGATCTGTCGGTGGGTGCATTCCGGCTGCAGTGTTTCCACACCCCAGGGCACTGCGACGATCACCTGGTGCTCTACGAACCATCTCATCACCTGCTCGTCACCGGGGACCTGCTGTTTGTCGGTAAGGTGGGTGGCACCAAGACGGACGACGACGCGCGGACCGAGTGGGCGAGCCTCGAACGCCTGCTCGACACCGTGCCGGACGAGACGACGGTCTGGCCGGGTCATGACTACGGCGCGCGCCCCAGCTCCACCGTCGGTCTCGAACGGCGCACGAATCCGTTCTTGCTGTGCTCCGACGTAGACGCGTTCCTGCAGCTCCGAACCGAGTGGCCGGGCTACAAAAAGCAGATGGGCCTGAAATGACGGACCAACAGCCAATCACGACGCGACGCCTGGCGGCTGCCACACAGGCAGCCATCCCAGTTGCCATCCCGGTCGCGATGATGGCTGCCCTGCTTGCAGTGTCACCCGTGGCCGCGCAGACCGAGGTCGCTCCAGACAACTGGGTGACGCCAGGCACCGCCGAGGGCAACCCGATCTTCAGGGCACGTGGAACAACACCACGATCACCCCGTTCGAGCGCCGTCCGGGTCGCCGCACGTGGATGAAAAGATCCGCGGGTGGATGGGCGCCTCTCGGTAGCACCTCCACCTCGTGATACTAGTTCACGGCAACGACGACAAGGGTCACGTCGTCTTGAAAGTCGCCGTGGCTGAACGCCGTCACGGCCTGCGTGATCGCATCCTCGAGCGCGGCCGCGTCGAGGGTCTGGTGCGTGCGGATGACCTCGAGCAGCCCGTCGTCGCCGAACTCCGCACCCGTGCTGTTCCACAGCTCCGTGACGCCATCGGTGAAGAGGGTCAGTCGGTCTCCGGTCTTCAGCTCGACCGAGCCCTGGTCGTAGCTGATTGTTTCGAACACACCGAGGACCGGCCCGCCGTCGTCCAAGGTCGAGAACGAGCCGTCCGCCCGCGTGAGCAGCGGCGGGTTGTGCCCGGCGTTGGTAAACACCAGCGTCTTCGATTCGGCATCGAGCACAGCATAGAAGAACGTGATGAACTTGCCTGGTCCGATGTTGCTGCCGATGATTCGATTGACCCGCGCCACGAGGTCGCGAGGCGGGAGCGCCGCGGTGGCGACAGCCTTGACGGCTGCCTGGAGATTGGCCATCAAGAGCGCAGCGGGCACTCCCTTGCCAACGACGTCCCCGATGCACAGCCCGAGCAGGGTGTCACTCAGCCCCAACACGTCATAGTAGTCCCCGCCGATGGCCTTCGCCGGCTGCCAGCTCGCCGCAATGGCGACACCGCGTCGCTGCGGAATGGTCGTAGGCAGCAGGCGTCGCTGGATCGCGGTGGCGTCGTCCAGATCCACCTGCTGAGCGCTCAGGCGAAGGCTTGCCAGGCCAAGACCGAGCTGGTCCGCCACCATGGCGAGAAACTCCCGATCGTCGTCGTCGTAGGGTTCCTCCGAGCTTTTGGCCCCCAAGCTGAGAAAGCCGACGCTCTCGCCCTTCGCCCGTAGCGGTACTACCAACCGCGTGCCGATCGCCTCGAGCACATCGCGCTCACCTGCCGCCAGTTCGTCCACGTTGGGCTCAAACGGAATACTGCGATCGTGGAGCAGGGCACCCTCCGCCGGGAATCGCAGGGTGCCCGTGTCCACGTCGCCATCCCGAAGGGCCGAGATCCCATAACCGGGGTTCGTGTGAGAACGCGTGAACAGCGCGACGGGTCGTGCGCCGGTGGCTTCGCGCAGCCAATCGACGACGGTCGTGGCCAGGGTGTCGAGTTGACCGGCTTCGGCAACTTCGCGCGCAAGCTGGCGTGCGATCTCGACGTAGCGATTCCATGCGGCCGTTTCCGTCTTCAGCTGACGNCGCCCCGACGGTGTGAGCGTGTAGATCTTTGCTTTGTTGATTCCCTCGCGCAGCTCCCACTGGGACGTGAGCCAGCCGTTGGCCTCCAGGCGATGAAGCGCCGGGTAAAGCGAGCCATGGTTGAACCCGAATCCGCCCCGGGTCATGCGCCTCAGCCGCTGGGCGATAGCGTGTCCGTGGTTCGGTTGGAGCGTCAGAGCCTGAAGAATCAGCCGGTCGAGGATGCCTTTCATGACAGGTCGAAACGCCGGCAGGGCCGCCGCCCGAGAGCCAGATCTTACACGGATGTGCACGAATCACCCACGCTGCGACATGCCACGAAATCCCTTCGAGATCTCCGACATTTCGGCTACATTGTGGAGCAAGGTGAGCGTGGGGTGCGCGCGCTGGTTGCACGCTGCCATCCTCGGGCAGGAGATTCTCCGACCAATGCAGTTCCGGTCTCTTCTCATCGCCGCACTGGTGTTCGCTTCGGCCCCGNTCGTCGCGGCCCAGACCACGCCATCAGTGCCGACCCGCGCGCTCTTCGACGAGTTCTGTGTTTNCTGTCATAACAACCGGGCCCGGCAGGGTGACCTGTCGCTGGAGGGCGTCGACCCGGCGCGGCCTGCCGCGCACGCCCCGACACTCGAAAAGGTGATCCGGAAGCTGCGTGCGGGGCTGATGCCGCCGCCTCGTCGCCCCCGGCCGGACGAGGCCACGCTGGTCGCGTTCGTTGACGGACTCGAGCGTGAGATCGACCGCGCGGCGGCTGCCGACCCGAATCCGGGTCGTCCCGTGTTGCACCGTCTGAATCGCACCGAATATGCCAACGCCATGCGCGACCTGCTCGAGATCGAAGTGAACGCCGAGTCGTTGTTGCCGCCCGACGACATGAGCCAGGGCTACGACAACATGTCGGATGTGCTGACCGTGTCGCCCGCTCTGCTCGAGGCCTACATATCGGCGGCCGGCAAGATCAGCCGGATGGCGACTGGCGACCCGGAGGCGACGCCGCTCGTCGAGACCTATGTGGTGCCGCAGGCGGTCTCGCAGATGCGGCACGTGCCGGGCGCGCCGTTTGGCACGCGTGGCGGAACCGTTGTCATCCACAATTTTCCGGCCGATGGAGAGTATGTCTTCCGGCTGTCGTTCTACTACTCGAGCATCGGCCCGATCTTCGGCGACAACATTCCGGCCGAGGGGGAGCAGATCGAGATCGCGGTGAACGGCGAGCGGGTGGCGCTGCTCGACTTCGACCGGAAGCTGAAGACGACCGAAGACCTGCGCACCGCGCCGATCCGGATTGCGGCTGGCCCGCAGACGGTCTCGGCCGCGTTCATCCAGCGGGCCGCCGGTCCGGTGCAGGACTTCGTCATGCCGTTCGAGCGGGCTCTGGCGGATCTGTCGACCGGGCATTTCCCCGGTCTCACTGGGCTGCCGCACTTGCGCAATCTTGGTATCGACGGACCGTACGCCGTCACCGGGGTGAGCGAAAGTCCCTCGCGACGGCGCGTCTTCTCGTGTCGGCCTGTCACTGCCACTGAGTCTGAAGAAGACGAGCGGGCGTGTGCCAACGAGATCATCGCGCGGCTGGCGCGGCGAGCGTTCCGACGCCCGATCACCGAGGGCGACCTGTCGCATATCCTGGCGCTGTATGAGACGGGCCGCGCCGCAGGCGACTTCGAGTCGGGTGTTCGGACGGCGCTGCAGGCGATCCTCGCCGACCCGGAGTTCGTCTTCCGCTTCGAGCGCACACCGGCCGGTCTGGATGCCGGTGCGAGTCATCGGGTCACTGACCTCGAACTGGCGTCGCGGCTGTCGTTCTTCCTCTGGAGCAGCATTCCCGACGAGCCGCTGCTCGCGGCAGCCGAGCAGGGGCGGCTGTCCGATCCGGCCGAGCTCGAGCGCCAGGTACGCCGAATGCTCGCCGATCCGCGGTCCGAGACGCTCGCGGCCAACTTCGCGTCCCACTGGCTCCGTTTGCAGAATCTGCGTGATGCGCATCCCGACGTCTTTCTGTTCCCCGACTGGGATGAGAACCTGAACCGGTCGATGCGGCGGGAGACGGAGCTGTTCTTCGACAGCATCGTGCGCGAGGATCGCCCCCTGCTCGATCTACTGACGGCCGATTACACGTTCGTCGACCAGCGGCTGGCGACGCATTACGGGATTCCGAACATCGTGGGGTCGCGGTTTCGCCGCGTGACGATCGCCGACGAGCAGCGACGTGGGCTGCTGGGGCAGGCCGCCGTGCTGACGCTGACCTCGGTAGCCAACCGCACGTCGCCCGTTATCCGGGGCGCCTGGATTCTGAGTGTTCTGCTCGGCACGCCGCCGCCCAAGCCGCCCGCCAACGTGCCCCCGCTCGAGGAGAACGAGACCGCGGACAGGATTCTGTCGGTCCGCGAGCGGATGGAGGAGCACCGGGCAAACGCGTTCTGCGCCGCCTGTCACAATGTCATCGACCCGATCGGCTTCTCGTTGGAGAACTTCGACGCTGTGGGTTCCTGGCGCACGAAAGACAGCGGGTTCCCGGTCGACCCGTCGGGCACGCTCTATGACGGCACGGCGGTGGACGGTCCGGTCGACCTTCGGCGATTCCTTCTGGCCAACGAGGATCTGTTCCTGACCAACTTCACGAGAAATCTGCTGATGTATGCCACCGGGCGGGTGTTCCAGCCCTACGACATGCCGGCTGTGCGGACGATTGTCGCTGACGCGGAACGGAAGAACCATCGATTGTCAGCGTATGTGATGGGCGTGGTAACGAGCACACCGTTCCAGATGCGGCGCGTGGACTCCGCGACCGAGACCGAGAGCGTCGCGCAGCAATAGTTTCTGTGGCGCAGGCCTTTAGGCCTGCCGGGCAAGGCTGAAGCCTTGCCCCACAAATGTCGTTGTCAGAGTGTCCCGGGCGCAGGGAGACAAAGAGGATGTACATCACCAGGAAGCACATCTCGAGACGAACGGCATTGCGTGGCGTCGGTGTGACGCTGGCGCTGCCTTGGCTCGAGGCGATGATGCCGGCCCAGACGCCGATCCGTGGATCGGCGGCGCAGCCGCGCACGCGCTTCGCGGCCCTGGAGATGGTGCATGGGTCTGCCGGCAGCACCGGGAAGGGTACCCGGCTGCACTACTGGTCCCCGAAGACAGTAGGACGGAATTTCGAGACGACCCCAATTCTGCGCGGGCTCGAGCCGCACCGCGACTACGTGACCGTCGTCAGCCACACCGATATCGCGCCGGCCACGGCTCAGAGCGATGCGGAGGCTGGCGCCGACCACACCCGCTCGTCGGCGGCGTTCCTCACCTCGGCGCACGCGAAGATGACCGAGGGGGCCGACATCTACAACGGCACGTCGGTAGACCAGCTCTACGCGCAGGCGTTCGGGCAGGACACGCCGTTGCCCTCCATCCAGCTCTGTGTCGAGGACGTCGGGTCGCTCACCGGGGCCTGTGGCTACGGCTATAGCTGTGTCTATGCCAATACCATCTCCTGGGCGTCCCCGACGACGCCGCTGCCGATGGAGCGGGATCCGCGCGTGGCGTTCGAGCGGCTCTTCGGTGACGGCGCGACGCCCGAGCAGCGGCTGAGCCGGCGCCGCGCCAATGCCAGCATCCTCGACGCGATTCTGGGGAAGGTCGCCGATCTGGAACGGGATCTGGGCGCCGCCGACCGCGCCCGCCTCGACGACTACGTGCAGGACGTGCGGGAGATCGAGCGCCGGATTCAAATGGTCGAACGGCAGAATGCGACCCGGCGCGGCTTCGACCTGCCGGAGGCGCCGATTGGCGTGCCGGACGCCTGGACCGACCATGTCCGGATGATGTTCGATCTGCAGGTGCTTGCGTTCACGACCGACGTCACGCGCGTGTCGGCGTTCAAAATGGGCCGAGACGTCAGCTCCCGGGTCTACACCGAGAGCGAGGTCGAGACCCCATTCCACTCGTTGTCGCACCATGGCAACAAACCGGACAAGCTGGCCGAGTTCGCCAAGCTCAATGAGTTCCACATCGAGCAGGTCGCCTATTTCATTGACCGGTTGAAGAGCACGCCGGACGGCGACGGCAGTCTGCTCGACCATTCGATGGTGCTCTACGGCAGTCCGATGGGCGATGGCAGCGTCCACAACCATCTGCGTGTGCCGCTGTTCCTCGCGGGTCACGCGAACGGGCAACTGGAGGGGAACCGGCACGTGCTGTGCGAGGACGGCACGCCGATGGCCAACCTGCTGCTGACGATGCTGCACAGGCTGGGTGTCGACATCGACAGCATCGGCGACAGCAGCGGAGAGGTGGCGATCTGATGAATGTTCCAAGGAGACAGGAGTCAGGAGGCAGGAGACAGGAGGAAGTTGGAGGGCTTCGCCATCATTCAGAAGGGCTCCGTTCGATCGCAGAAGTCGATGCGTTATTCCTACTGAGTGACACCGAAGGAACCGCACTATGAGTCTCGAGCTCAGCATCAGCCGGATGGTTGCTGTCGTCGCGATCTTGCTGACGGCCTCGGTGGCGTGGGCCGCTGACGCGCCGGTGGCCGTTGCCGCGATGAATGGCGACGTGGAGGCGGTTCGCACGCTGCTCGCCGATGGCGGGGATGTGAACGCGGCGCAGGGCGACGGCATGACCGCGCTGCACTGGGCGGCGTTCCACGGCGACGACACGCTGGCGCAGCTGCTCCTCGCGGCAAAGGCCGATGTCAGCGCGACGACGCGCATTGGGGCGATCACGCCGCTGTCGCTGGCGGCGAGCGACGGCAATGCGGTCATGATCGAGGCGCTCGTGGCCGCGAAGGCAAACGTCAACATTCCAACTTCAACTGGTGCGACGCCGCTGATGGCGGCCGCTACATCAGGGAGCGTCGACGCGGTCCGGGTCTTGCTCGACCACGGTGCGTTCGTCAATGCCCGCGAGATCGCGAATGGCCAGACCCCGCTGATGTTTGCCGCGTGGGAGAACCGGAAAGACGTGATCAGGCTGCTCGTCGAGCGTGGCGCCCATACCGGGCTGACGTCCTGGGTCGTCTCGATGATCGAGCCGAGGTTCGACAACGATGGCAACCCGCTGCCCACGAGGCGGCCTCGCGCCCCGGGTGCCAACTCGGCAATGGGTGGGATGACCGCTCTACTGTACGCGGCGCGGGACGGCCACAAGGAGGCGGTGCGCGCGTTGCTCGAGGGCGGCGCCAACATAGATCAGGTGGCCGGGAGCGAGGGCTCGAGCCCGATGGTCATCGCGATCGCCAACGGGCACTACACGCTGGCGAAAGATCTGCTCGACGCCGGCGCAGACCCGAACCTGGCCAACATCGACGGCCTGGCGCCACTCTACGCCACCATCAACATGCGGTTCGCCCCGGTGTCGTGGGCGCCCAATCCGCCTACGGCCCAAGAAGAGGTGAACGCGGTGGAGCTGCTCGAGGCGCTGCTCGACGCCGGAGCCGACCCGAACGCGCGGATCGCGCGCGGCCTCTGGTTCAGCCCGACGTCGCACAACCGGCTCTGGATCGATCCGGCCGGCGCCACCCCGTTCTGGCGGGCGGCCCAGGCCAGTGACGTCGAATCGATGCGGCCGCTCCTGGCGGCCGGCGCCGACCCCGACCTGTCGACGTTCGACGGGACCACGCCGCTCATGGTCGCCGCCGGCATCGGCTGGCGCGGCAACTTCAGCCAGAACGCACCCGATTCCTGGATGAAGGCGGTTCATTTCCTGGCGGAGATTGGCGCCGATGTCAACGCGGTGGACGACAGTGGCTATACTGCGATGCATGGTGCGGCGGCGCTTGGCAACAAGGAGATGGTGGAGTTTCTGCTGGCGCGTGGCGCCAAGGTGGATGCCATCAACAAGGCGGGCAATTCTCCAGCCGACATGGCGTTCGGCCCGTCGCGATTCTTCATCCCAAGACCCGACACCGCCGATCTCCTCGTCGGGCTTGGGTCGTCGTTTCAGAACAACTGTCGTTCGGATCAGTGCGTCGACGGTAAGTTCTTTGGTGGCGCGGTGACCACGCCGCGCTAGACGGTCTGACTGGCGGCATCTGCGGTGTCGCCGGGTTTCGTGCGCGTCCAGCGGAGGTACCTATGGACAGTCTCACGGCAGCCGATATCATGGCTCGATCCGAGGCCACCCTTTCTCCGGACAGCGATATCTACGACGCCTTGGCACGGCTGCTCAAGAGCAAGCTGACCGGCGCGCCGGTCGTGGACGGCGACGGCTCGCTGCTTGGGATGTTGACCGAACGGGACTGTCTCAAGGTGCTGATGGGCGGGGCGCTCGACGGTCTGCCGCGCGGCAAGGTCAGCGACTACATGACCACTCCGGTCGAGTCGATCACGCCAACAGCCGGCCTGTACGACATCGCGCACATCTTTCTGACCCGGTCGTTTCGCAAGCTGCCCGTGGTGGACGGAGACGGCCGGGTGGTCGGGCAGGTCAGCAGACGCGATATGCTCGTCGCCATTGAATCCTCCCGCGACAATCCGCGGCTGTACGGTGTGAAAGACCAGCGCCCGACCGACGACGCGGGCGTCGACTCGGCGATGCGGTCGGCGCGGAGTCAACGGTAGCTGTCTACCGTTCCGCAATCAGTGATTCGATCTGCCGCACGGCCGCCTCGACCTTCAGCTCGATGCCGCGCCGGCCGCGCTCGACCGAGGCGCAGGTCGGGTCGCCTGATACACCGCTGCCGTCGAAGCCGCCACGCGGCGCACGGCGGTCGATCCGGACGTGCTCCGGCGCGACGTGGAGCAGTTGCGACGTGTCGCTGATGCCGGCATGTCCGCCGACTTCCGGACGCAGTTCGCCGGGTGCTCGGATGGGACCGACTACCGGCGTCGTGCCAACCGATCGCCGGCCCGGTTGGTTTGCACCAGCACCGCGTCGTCTGAGACCCGTCGGATGACGTGGAGACTGGCGCCATTCAGTTGCATCGCCCGCATGCCGCGATCGTTGGTGATGACGGTTGACCCTCCGGGCGCCTGGCCGCTCCACTCGGGGACCTGCTGCCCCAGGTAGTACTCGAGGCCGTAGCGCCAGGCGCGGTGCAACCCGTAGGCGTGGACCGGCCCGCCACCGGCCAGCTCCCTGGCATCATGGGCCACCGTGCGAGTGCTGATCAGCGGGTCGAGCCGAGGCAGGAGCGATGCGTTCAGCTGCCAGAGCGTGAGTGCCACCCCCAGCGCCGACACCGCGACAGTCGTCTGGAGCTGTCCACGGTTGCCGACGAAGCCAGCCACCACGGCGGCGATGCCGAGCACGACGGCCAACGGTCGAACCGCTCCGGCCTCGACACCGGCGCTCCCGACTCCGGGCGCGACGAGGAAGATGAGGGTCATGACGCCGAGCGCCGCCGCCGTGCCGAGACCGAGGGCTCGAGCCCGTGCCGGGCTGCGTCCGAGCGTCACCGCCAGCGCGTGCGCCAGCAGCATCGCGGCCGCCGGGACAGCAGGCAGCACGTAGCCCGGTAGCTTCGATTGGGACAGGCTGAAGAAGGCCACGGGGACGATAACCCAGCTGGCGAAGAAGATCGACGGTGACCCCGACCATGGCCGGCGAGTCAACGTGACGGCCGCCTCTCTGACGGTCGCGACGATGGCCGCCGTCCAGGGGGCGAGGCCCAGCAGCAGCACAGGTCCGAAGTACCAGAACGGTTGCTGGTGTTGGAAGACCGGTGTCAGGAATCGCTCGACGTTGTGGGACACCAAGAAGACCTGGAAGAATTCCGGGTTTCGCATCAAACACAGCACGTACCACGGGAGAGCGACCACAGCAAAACTGGCGAGTGCCCAGGGTCCGGCAAGGCATCGCGCGCGTGCGCCCCGGCTCGTCAGCAGCGCGCCGAGCACCACACCGCCGCCGCCGAGCACCACGGCGGCCGGACCTTTGGCAAGCACGCCCAGACCGAGCGCCACGCCGAAGGCAGCCTGATAGAGCCATACGGCACGAACCTGTTTCGAGAGCACCAGCGGCGCGGCCGCAGCCAGCGCCAGCGCCAGTGTCGACGAGAACAGCATGTCCGGTGTGGCGGCACGCGCGAACGTGAGAACCGCAATGCTCGACGGAAAGATCAGCGCGAACAGGACCGCGGTGGTCTGGCCATAGAATCGCCAGGCGACCCAACCGAGCGCGAGCATCGTCATCAGGGCGCTCAGCACAGACGGGAGTCGGGCCGCAAGCTCACCGTCGCTGAAGAGCCGAAACCCGACGGCAGCCACCCAGTAGTAGAGGATCGGTTTTTCGAGCCAGGGCTCTCCATGGAGGCGTGGCGTGACCCAGTCGCCGCCGGCCGCCATGTCTCGGGCGATGCTGGCGTATCGAGGCTCGTCGGGGCCGACCAGGCCGAACGCGGTCAGACCGTTGAACAAGCAGACATAGACCACCAACAGCACAAGCGCGAGTCGGTACCTCGCTGCGCGTTGACCTGGGAGCCACGGTGTCTCCCCTCCCCGATCCGCCACTCGATTGTCCTGTGCGACCATGTTCAGATTCAGACCTCCGGAGTATGTATCGGACGTCTGTTCGTCGGACGGCAGGGAGCCCGGCTGACCTGCGAACCGCGCATGTAGAAATTGTACGCTCAATACCAGCCAGATGCGCGCGTCCGACACCGCGACGGAGATGGTCGATACGCGGCCACGGAGGAGGAAATTGATGTAGAATCGGCCACCGAACGGCGACGTTTCGCCAGTCGGATGCGGGGTAATTGGCCACGTTGACTAGGCGGTTCCAGTCCGCGTATGAGACCCGCGAAGCTGCGCAAGAAATCACACAAATGATCGGAGACAAATCGGTGGGTACGTGATATCGTCGGTTATTCGGCATACCGGGCCGACCAGTGAAATGCGGCCTTTGAGGACTTCGGAAGAGCTAGGGAGGTGATCGTCCCATGAGTCAGGAGATCATCGAGTTGACAGAGGAGACGACCCAGCAGGGCGTGTCCCGAAGGAATTTCATCAAGGGCGCCATTACCGCGAGCGCGGCGGTGTCCTCGTCCAGCTACTTGTTCCGCTCGAATGGCGGCGCGCTGCTGGCGCAATCGCCGGCGGCCGGGGCGGTTGAGCGGCTCATCACGCTCAACATCAACGGCCGGAGTCGGCGCATCGAGGTGCCTCCCATGGAGACCCTTGGCACGACGCTGCGCTACAAGCTTGGGCTGACGGGCACCAAGATTGGGTGCGACCGCGCCGAATGCGGCGCCTGCACGGTGCTGATCGATGGCGTGGCGCAGTACTCCTGCTCTGTGCTGACGCATTCGGTGCGGGGCCGCGAGCTGACCACGATCGAGGGGCTCGAGGCAGAGGACGGCACGCTGCATCCGATGCAGCAGGCGGTCCTCGAAGAGCAGGGCTTCCAGTGTGCGTTCTGCATGTCCGGGTTCATCATGAACACGGTCGCGTTGCTCAACGAGAACTCCAGTCCGACTCGGAAAGATGCGGCCGAGTGGCTCTCGGGCAACCTGTGTCGGTGCGCCGACTACGACAAGATACTGACGTCCGTGATGCGGGCGGCGGAAATCACGCGGGGGGCCTGACGTGGCTGATTACAAACTGCTCGGACAAAACTACACCCTGCCTGACCTGCACGCGAAGGTCACCGGGCGATCCAAGTACGCGGAAGACCATCGCGCCGAGGGCATGGTTTTCGTCAAGCTGCTGGTCAGCCCGATGCCCCACGCGCGGGTGCGGTCGATCGATACCAGCGCGGCCGAAGCGCTGCCGGGCGTCGAAGGCATCCTGACTGCCGACGAGCTGCCGGAAACGACAGCCCCGAATGAGTCTGCCCTGACCAACGAGCCGCATTACGAGGGCGAGCCGATTCTCGCCGTGGCGGCGGTCGATGAAGAGACTGCGTCCCGGGCGATCGAGCTGATCGAGATCGACCTCGAGCCGCTGCCGTTCGTGCTCGACCCGCTCGACACTCTTCGTCCGGGCGGGCCCAACGCGCGGAGCCCGGTGACCACCGAGGAGGGGACAGAGATCGCCGTCAACACGATGCGCGGCCGCGAGCTGGGCGAAATCAAGTGGACCGAGGCCGACATGGCCGGGTTGGCGCCGGGGGAGATCCCGATGGAGGCCGAGGCCGGTTCCGAGTGGGAGTATGGTGACCTCGCGGCGGGATTTGCGGAAGCGGACGTGATCGTCGAAGAGCATTCCTACTTCCAGTCGCTGTCGCACCAGCCGCTCGAGACTCGGAGCACCATGGCCTACTGGGAGGGCGGGAAGGTCCACGTCTTTCCGTCGCTTCAGAGCACGGCCGCCAGTGCCGGGAGTTTTGCCCGCCTCGCGGGAGTCGAGCCGTCCGATGTCGTGCTCATCAACGAGTACACTGGGGGCGGTTTCGGCAGCAAGATCGTCGGTTACGCCCAGGCGCAGATTCCCATTCTGCTGTCGAAGAAGATCGGCAAGCCGGTGATGATGCGCGTCACGCGGCGCGACGAGACCTCGTTCGGTCGTGCGCGTCCGGGGACACAGGCGCGGATCAAGCTTGGGATGCGGAATGATGGCCGGATCACCGCCGTGGACATCCACGCCATCGGCGATGGTGGCCCGTACGGACGGTCCGGCGAACACATGAACGTCGGAGTCTATTGCTCGCTCTGCTACCAGGCGCTGGCGATGCGGATGCGCGGGACCGGCGTCTATACGAACACGCCGCCGCGCGGCCCGCAGCGTGGGCCGGGTGGCGTGCAGTCGATGACGATGCTGCAGCCGATTATCCAGAAGGCGGCCAAGCAGCTCGGGCTCGACCAGGTCGAGGTGCACAAGATCAACGCACCGGAGGGCCGGGCGCTGTACGGCCCGCCAGGGCGGACCGGCGAGCGGAGCAACGTGACCAGCGCGTTCGTCAAGGAGGCAATCGATGCTGGCGCCGAGGCGTTCAACTGGACCGAGCGCAAGCAGCGCAGCGGCCAGCGCAACGGCTCGAAGGTGACCGGCATCGGCATGGCCGTGAGCTCCTACTCGGCCGGCGCGACCAGCGTCGACGGGCTGTTCGTCATCAGACCTGACGGGCGCATGTATATCAAGTCCGGTGTAGGCAACCTCGGCACCGGGTCGGTGTTCGACATGATGCGGGCGGCGGCCGAAGGCATGGACATGCCCTGGGAGAAGTGCGAAGTTGCCTGGGGAGACACCAGCCGGAACTTGCCCTGGAGCTGTTCGCAGGGTGGCAGTTCGACCACCTTCGCGCACACGCGTGCCAACTGGGCCGCCGTGGCCGACGCAACCCAGAAGCTGAAGGAAATCGCAGCGCAAGACCTTGGTGGGTCGCCCGACAGCTACGAGGTGGGCGGCGAACGTGTCTATCGTCGAGGCAATCGCTCGCAGGGGCTGAGCTTCGCCAGGGCGGCGCAGCGGGCGATCGAGCTTGGTGGCAAGTTCGATGGCCACGAGCTGCCCGAGGACATCAACGGCATGACCGTCGCGTCAGCCACCGCGCTGGCCGGGCAGGGGCTGATGGGTGTCGCGAAGGACAACTACGACGTGAATGGTCAGCGGAGGTCGTTCGCCGTCGGGTTCGCGGAAGTCGAGGTCGACATCGAGACCGGCGAGATCAAGGTCATCGACTATGTGGCCGGGACGGATGCCGGCACCATCATGCACCCCAGGACCTACGGGGCGCAGGTGCTTGGCGGTGGGGTTCAGGGCTTCTCCGTCGCGCTGAGCCAGAAGTGGGTCTACGACCGACGCTGGGGGCTACTGGTGGCGAAGCGGTTCTACAACAACCGGCCGCCGGGCATCCTCGACGTGCCGCACGAGCGGCCGATGCAGTGGGTGAACGCCGATCAGCCAGACCCGGACAACCCGCTCGGCGCGAAGGGGATCGGCGAGGCGGCACAGGGCGCCGGGTCTGGATCAGTCGTCAATGCTATCGCAGATGCGATGCAGTCGCTCGGTGAGAACACTGGCGACTTCTACCGTTCACCGGTTACACGCGACATGATTCTCACGCAGCTCGAGCAGGCCCCAACCGGCCACGATCGGCTGACCGCTCACGTCTAAGGAACTGACGAAGGAGAGGCATAACCATGGCCGTAATTCGCGACGTAATACCTCAACTCGAGCTGTTCCAGCCAACCAGTGCGGACGATGCCCTGGCGTTGCTGGCGGCGCACCAGTCCGATGCGTGGGTGTATGCCGGTGGGCTCGATACGCTCGACTGGTTCAAAGACCGGGTGAAGCGGCCGCGTGTGGTCGTCGACCTCGGGGGCGTAGAGTCGCTCAGAGAGATCCGGTCGACAGCCGACGGGATCGAAATTGGTGCGATGGCTCGTTTGACCGACGTCATCAACAACCCGGACGTGCGGTCGCAGTTCCCGGCGCTGGCCTATGCGGCCAAGTCGGCGGCATCGCCGCAGATCCGGAACCAGGGCACGATCGGCGGCAACGTGTCGCAGGACACGCGCTGCTGGTATTACCGGGATGGCTGGACGTGCTACCGCGCGGGTGGCAACATCTGCTACGCGAGCCCGCCAACGGCGATGAACCGGGAGCATTGCATCCTCGGGGCGAGCCGCTGCGTGGCGGTCAACCCGTCTGACACGGCGCCGATGTTCGTGGCGCTCGAGGCGGAGATGGTCGTCCGGCGTGGCAGCGCGGAGCGCGTTGTCGCGGCTGAGGACTACTTCGTCGGTCCGGAAATCGACATCGAGCGGATGACGGTGCTGGAGCCGGGCGATCTGCTGACCTCGATTCGGGTCCCATCGAAGTGGGCCGGCGCGCGTGTCTACTTCGAGAAGGTTCGTGACCGTGACACGTGGGACTTCCCGCTGGTCAACGTGGTCGCCGCGATTCGCGAGAATGGCAGCACAATCGAAGACGCACGGGTCGTCGTGAACGGCGTGGCCCCGACACCGGTTCGGTTGACTGCCGTCGAGAACGCCATCCGCGGTCAGGCGCGCAACGAGCAGACCGCCGAGCAGGCTGGCAACATCGCCATCCAGGGCGTTTCGCCACTGACGCACAACGGGTTCAAGGTGAACCTGATGAAGAACCTGGTGAAGCGGTCGATTCGCGACGAACCGATGGGTGTGTAGGACGCACATCCTTGCACACGACGTAGAGACTGAAGGGCCGAGCCATCACAGGCTCGGCCCTTCGTGCGTACCCGGGATGCGTCGACCCGTCAGCAGCGCACCGGCGTAGGAGGAATGACACATGGGTGAGCGCACTCCAGCAGTTGGCCGGACGAGATCACGCCGGCGGTTCATCAAACGAGTGATCGGCGGTGGCGTCGGCGCCTCCATGGCGGTCGCCGCCGGAGGGTCCTCGCTGTCGGCGCAGAATGGCGGACCGATCCGGGCGTTCGATCATGTCTCGTTGCCGATGCGCGACACCGACGCCATGCTCCGTTTCTATCGGGACCTCGGCCTTCCGGTGAACGAGGGGCCACAGATCTGTTCGGTCCACCTCGGCGACCAGAAGATCAACCTGCACCGCCCAGCGTTCTGGCAGAGCGAGAGTTTCACGTTGCGGGCTCCGGCGGCCGAGCCGCCCTGCGGCGACTTCTGCGTCGTCTGGGACGGAACTGTGGAGGCGTTGCGGGACCTGCTGGATCGGGTCGGAGCCGAGATCATTGAGGGGCCCGTCGAGCGGGTCGGTGGTGGCGACGGCGGCGCGGCGCGCGGCACGAGCCACTACATCCGCGATCCAGACGGCAATCTGGTCGAGTTCATTATTTATTAGACGGGGCTTTGCCCCGAACCCCCGCGGGCGCTACGCGGGGGCCCCGAAGCCCCACTGCGCACCCGCGAGGCGCGCCGTGCGCGCCTTGTTCAGTTGAGGAGGGGGCTTCGCCCCGAACCCCCGCGGGCGCTACGCGGGGAGCCCAGCGGTCCGCCGCAGAACTCCGCGTCGCATCGAGAGTGGGGCTGGGCCCGCCTGGCAAGGCGCGACGAGGGAGCAGATTGGTCATCTGCGACCGAGGAGCAACGCCGTCCAGGCGGGGTTCAGCTCCACTCGAATGCAGCGGGGCTTCTGCCGCGGGCTGCCAGCCCCACGCCGCCACCGCGAGGCGCGCCGTGCGCGGCTTCCTTAATCGGGGCTGTGCCCCGAACCCCCCGCGGTGGCTTGTGGGGGCCCATCGCCCCACGCCGCCACCGCGGGGCGCGCCGTGCGCGCCATGGCTGGTCACCGGCGCGGCGCCGGGGTGCGTTGTGCCGCTTGCGCGATCTTCTCGCCGATCAGAGCGACCTTGCTGTCGCGGAGCCGTTTTTCGTTCAGCCAGTACGGGCTGGTGATCTCCTTGAAGGCATAGATGGCGGCCTGGATGCCCTCGGCCCAGGCCACGGCAATCAGCTTGATGTCGCCGTGCACGTCGCCGACGGCAAAGATGCTCCGTCGGCTCGTTTCGTAATAAGGGTCGATCGCGATGCTGCCGTCCTGATTGAGCCGAACGCCGAGCCGCTGAAACGTGTCCTTGGCGGAGAGAAAGCCGATCTGGACGATCGCGAGGTCGCACTTGATCGTGGTGCCGCTCGAGAGCGTCACCATGATCGCATCGTCGGTGAACGCAGCCGCGACCACCTCGGTCGAGGTGTGGATCGAGCCGCCCGCAGCCTCGACGTGCGCTCGCGTATCCGCCTTGCCGATCGGTATGTCCTCGCGCACCACCATCTCCACCTGGCCGTGCCTGGCGAGCACCATCATGGCCGCGTCAAGCGCCGAGTCGCCGCCACCAACCACCATGACCCGGCTGCCCTCGTAGTCGCCGATTTTCGGATTCTTGTAGTGGATCTTCTTCGATTCGAGCTGGTCGAGCACCGCGAGCTTGCGGGGGAAGTGGAGCAGCCCGCAGGCGATGATCACCTTCCGGCAGAGATACGCGCCGGTGTTCGTGCGCACCCGCTTCAGCGGATCCTCCTTCTCGACCTGGTCAGTGTCCTCGACCGTAACGAGCTCTTCGTTGAAGCGGAACTGCACGAGGGCGTTCTCGGCCTGACGGAACACGCGGGCCGAGAGCTCCTCGCCGGTGATGCCGTCAGGGAATCCCGGTACGTCGACGATCCGCTTGTCGGCGTAGAGAAACTGCGGTTGTCCGCCCGGCCGATCTTTGGCTTCGACGACCAAGGTCGTCAGACCGCGGTGCGCGGTGGTCAGGCCGGCCGCCAGGCCCGCCGGACCGGCGCCAATGATCACCACGTCCCAGTAGGCGAGTCGGCTGAAATCGATGTCCGCGTTGAGCTCAGTGACGTTGAAGTCAGTCACGAGGTCATGCAACCCGCAGACTGTCGTGTTCCACGCTCATGGCACTTTGCTCATTGGCCGCCAAGTTCCGCGTAGACGGCTGTCAGGAATCGTTGCGGGTCGCCCCATTTGCCGCTGAACTCTCGGGTCGGGTCGGCGGAGACGACCTGATCGTAGCTCCGGCCCTGCTCGACGAGCTCTCGCACACGGTCGCTGACGGTGATCACCATGTCGCGAAACTCGATGACGTCATCGCGCGTCGACACCACGCCATGGCCTGGCACGATTTTCGTGTTTGCTCCCGCCATGCCGGCCACGATGCCCAGCGCTTCAATCGTGCCCGCCAGCGTGCCTCCGTTGTTGCGGTCGATCACCGGAAACGCCACGGTTCGGAACATGTCTCCCGTGTGGATGACGTCCGAGTCCTTGAAATGGATGATACTGTCGCCGTCGGTGTGCGCGGGCGGCACCGGAACGATGTGCACCTCCTCGCCGTTCAGGTGAATCGTGACGTCCTCGCTGTAGGTCAGCACCGGCAGCGCGGCTTCCGGCTGCGTTGCGGCCAGTCGGAGCCGGACCCGATCCTGCGCCAGGATCGGCACACCCCGGTTGCCGAAATTCTCGTTCCCCCCGGTGTGGTCGGGATGCACATGCGTGTTGATGAGCCACTTGATCTCGGCAGTGGAGAGGCCCCGAATCGTCTCGACAATGCGGTCGGTCAGTGGCGCGTACTGGTCGTCGATCATGATGACACCGTCGTCGCCGACCGAGAGACCGATGTTACCGCCACGCCCCTCCAGATAATGGACGGTGCCGGCGACATGATGCGTAGAGAGCCCGACCGCCGCCCAGTCCACGTTGCCGCGCTGGGCACCGACGGCGTTAGCGATTACAAGGATCGCCACGGCCGCAAAGGCGAGTGACACGACGTAGCGAAGGAGTGACCTGGTCTTCATGACCTTCCCTTCATGGTGCATGGTGCACGGTGCATGGTCCGAGGTGGCGAATCGATACTGCCTATCATAACGGAACATCGGCGCCAATGCCCCCAGGCCGGACACCGGGGAAGACACCGCCCGAAAGCGCGAGAAAGTTCCGGAACTAGTGTAGGATCGGCGCTTAGCCCTGGAAGTGAGCTGACCCTACGAGAAGCCGGATGCGCACGGTCTTCCTGCTGGCTGTTGGAGCGTTGGCGACTGCGCCGAACGCGTCCGGTCCGGTGCAGGCGGCCGCGGAGGCGCAGCAGACGGCGGGCAGTGCCATCTCTGCCGAGCGCGCTCTCCTCGAGCGCTACTGCGTTACCTGTCATAACCAACGTCTCCGGACTGCCGATCTCGAGCTCGAAACGGTCGACGTAACCGACGTCGCGGCCCATCCCGAGGTCTGGGAAAAGGTCGTACGAAAGCTGCGGGCGGGAGCCATGCCGCCGGCGCCTCGACCGCGGCCTGACGCCGTGACCTACAACGAGTTCACCGTATGGCTCGAGACCGAGCTCGATCGGGCGGCCGCGGCTCGGCCAGACCCGGGACGGACCGACACCTTCCACCGACTCAACCGAAGCGAGTATCACAACGTCATCCGCGACCTGCTCGCGCTGGAGGTCGACGTGGCGGCTCTGCTGCCGGCCGACGACGGCAGCTACGGTTTCGACAACATCGCGGGCGTGCTGGGTATGTCGCCGACGTTGCTCGAACGGTATCTCTCGGCCGCCAAGACAATCAGCCGTCTCGCGGTTGGTACCCCCGCGCTCTCGCCGACGGCCGAGACGTTCCGTCTGGCGACGGACCTGACGCAGGATGAGCGCGTGGACGGGTTGCCGCTCGGCACTCGCGGCGGCACGCGGCTCGAGTTCACCTTTCCCGAGGACGCCGAGTACACGTTTCGCGTGCGGCTGGGCCGTGACGCCAGTGGCACGCTGAAGACGTTCGATACACCGCACCAGCTCGAGGTAAGCCTCGACGGCGAGCCGATCCAGACCTTCGTCGTCGGCGAGCCGCCGCCCGACGGGGCGGAGCGGCGCAGCCCCGAGTATCGTGAGCATCTCGCGCGTCAGCGGGTCATCGACGAGGGGTGGGAGGTCCGGGCACCGGTGCGGGCCGGTCCGCACACCCTGCAGGTGACGTTTCACCAGAAGACCTCAGCTTATGCGGAAACGCTGCGTCGGCCGTTTCTCCGGCCCTATACGAGCATCACCGGTGGCGATACGCGGTATCAGCCCTATGTCGGTAGCGTCACGATCGCCGGGCCCTTCGAGGCGAGCGGTGCGCGGCCGGTCGACGAGACACCAAGCCGCCGGCGCATCTTCGTGTGTCAGCCTGCGGGCGGCGACACCGAGGACGAGTCGCGGTGCGCCCGTCAGATCTTCTCGACGTTGGCGCGGCGCGCCTATCGCCGGCCGGTGACCGAGCGCGATCTCGGTGTGCTGCTCGGCTTCTACGACGAAGGTCAGGCGGCGGGCGGGTTCGAGGTCGGCATCGAGCTGGGGCTCAGGCGGCTGCTCGCGAGCCCGGAGTTCCTGTTTCGTGTCGAGCGCGACCCGGCAGATGTCGAACCTGGCGCCCCCTACCGCATCAACGATCTCGAGCTGGCTTCGCGGCTCTCGTTCTTCCTGTGGAGCAGCATTCCGGATGAGCAGCTGCTCGACGCGGCTGTCGGCGGGACCCTGCACCAACCGGAGGTGCTCGAGGCCCAGGCCCGACGGATGCTGGCCGATACGCGCGCCGACGCGCTGGTCGACAACTTCGCCGGGCAGTGGCTCTATTTGCGCAACGTACGGGCATTGACACCGGATGAAGACCGGTTCCCGGACTTCGGAGAGGCGCTGCGGCGGGCGTTCCAGCGGGAAACGGAGCTGTTCTTCGAGTCGATCCTGCGCGAAGACCGCGGCGTGCTCGAGTTCCTGACAGCCGACTACACCTTCGTCAACGAGCGCCTTGCCCGGCACTACGATATCCCCAACATCTACGGGAGCCATTTTCGGCGGATCACCTTGCCCGACGACACGCGACGTGGTCTGCTCGGTCACGGAAGCATCTTGGCGGCCACGGCGTATCCGACAAGGACTTCGCCGGTACGGCGGGGAAAATGGGTGCTCGAGAATCTGCTCGGTACGCCGCCGCCGCAGCCACCGCCCAACGTACCGGCACTCGAGGCGACGACCGGGGCCGGTGGGACGATGTCGATGCGCGAGGCGATGGAGCAGCACCGGAGAAACCCGGTCTGCGCCAGCTGTCACCGCGTCATGGACCCGCCCGGATTTGCTCTGGAGCAGTTCGACGCCGTGGGGCGCTTCCGCACCCGGAGTGAATCGAACACGCCGATCGACGCTTCGGGCATGTTGCCGGACGGGACCACCTTCGAAGGCGTGGCGGGGCTGCGGGAGGCGCTGCTGAGCCGCCCGAATCTGTTCGTCACCACGCTGACGGAGAGGCTGCTGACCTATGCGCTTGGCCGCGGTGTCGAGTACTACGACGCGCCGGCGATCCGCGCGATCACCCGCGCGGGGGCCCGAGACGGATACCGTTTCTCGTCGCTCATCCTGGGCATCATCGAGAGCCCGCCGTTCCAGTTGCGGAGGACCCAGCAATGATTATCAGGAAGCTGTCGCTGCCACGCCGGACGTTTCTGCGCGGGGTGGGTGCTACCGTGGCGTTGCCGTTCCTCGACGCGATGGTGCCGGCGCTGTCGTCGCTGTCGGTGACGGCCAGGGCCGCCGCGAACCCGGTGCGACGACTCGGGTTCGTCTATATCCCAAACGGCGCCGTCATGCAGCAGTGGACACCGGCCGAGGTCGGGTCCGAGTTCGAGTTGTCGCCGACGCTGAGCCCGCTCGCGCCGTACCGCGACCAGTTGACGGTCGTGAGCGGGCTGGCGCACGGTCAGGCCGAGCCGCTCGGCGACGGGAACGGCGAGCACTCGCGGGCCAGCGCTACATGGCTGAACGGCGTGCATCCGAAGCAGACCGAAGGGTCGGACGTCCAGGCGGGGATTACCGCCGACCAACTTGCCGCGCAGGCACTCGGCCGCGACACCCCGCTGCCGTCTCTGGAGCTGGCGATCGATCTGGACGGGCTCGTGGGCAACTGCGAGAACGGGTACAGCTGTGTCTACCTGAACACGGTCGCCTGGCGCTCGCCGACGACGCCGCTGCCGATGGAGAACAACCCGCGCGTCGTCTTCGAGCGGTTGTTCGGTGATGGTGGCACCACCGAGCAGCGGGTGGCCGAAATGCGGCGGGACCGCAGCATTCTCGATTCGGTGACCGACGATCTCGCCGCGCTCGAGCGCGACATCGGTGTCGGCGATCGCGCTCGGCTCGACCAGTATCTCGACGCCATACGCGCTCTGGAGCGCCGGATTCAACTGGCCGAGGCGCAGAGCGCCGACGCGGAGCTACCCGAGCTGGCGCGTCCGGTCGGCATTCCCGACACCTTCGAGGACCATGTCAAGCTGATGTTCGACCTGCTCTCGCTCGCCTACCAGGCCGACATCACACGTGTCTTCACGTTCATGCTCGGTCGCGAGCTGGGTGGACGGACCTATCCGCACCTGGGCGTGCCCGACCCGCACCACGGCCTGTCCCATCATCGTAACGACCCGGAGAAGCTGGACAAGCTGGCACGCATCAACACGTATCATCTTGGGCTGTTCACCCATTTCCTGGAGAGCCTCCAGACGACGCCGGATGGGGACGGGTCGTTGCTGGACCACTCGATGGTGCTCTACGGTGGTGGGCTCGGCGACAGCAATGACCACGCGCATTTCGACCTCCCGGAGCTCGTGGTCGGTGGCGGCGCGGTTCGTCTCGAGGGTGGCCGGCATCTGCAGTATCCGAAGGACACCCCGATGACCAACCTGCTCCTGAGCATGCTCGACAAGGCCGGACTGTCGGCGGAGGACCTTGGGGACAGCACCGGCCGGATCAAGGAGCTGGCCGAGCTATGACGTCCTGCGCCATCCGGGCGGTGCTCGTCTGGCTGAGTCTGTCCGCCGTAGCCTGGGCGCAGGCGGACGTGCCGCTCATCGACGCGGTGCGTGAGGGCGACCTGGCCCAACTGCAGGCATTGCTCGCCCAGCAGGCAGACCCGAACACGGCGGATGCCGACGGCTCGACGGCGCTGCATTGGGCGGCGCATCGGGATGACCGCGTCGCGGCGGAGCTGCTTCTGCGCGCGGGCGCCCGGGTCGGGGCCGCGAACCGCTATGGCGCGACCGCCCTGCTGACGGCTGCCACGAACGGCAGCGCCCCGATGCTCGAGCTACTGCTCGAGGCAGGGGCCGACCCGAATGCCGGCCTGCCGGAGGGCGAGTCTCCGTTGATGCGAACTGCCCGCGCCGGAAGGGCGGACGCTGTCGAGGTGTTGCTCGCACGCGGCGCCGATGTTGAGGCCCAGGAGGACTGGCGAGCGCAGACGGCGCTGATGTGGGCCACGGTCGAGGGAAACACGGCGGCAGTGCAGGCGCTGATCGCGGGGGGCGCCGACGTGCACGCGCGCTCCAGGGGTGGGTTCACGCCATTGCTGTTCGCGGTGCGCCACAACCAGCAGGACACCGCGCGCGCACTGGTGGCCGCCGGGGCCGACGTCGACGATCAGCTGCCGAGCGGCCTGAGCGCCCTGGCGCTTGCGACCCTCAATGCGCATTACGACCTCGGAGTCTGGCTGCTCGAGCAGGGCGCCGACCCGAATGCCGATGAGCAGGGGTGGACCGCGCTGCACCAGTTGGTCTGGGCGCGTCGACCGAATCTGGGCTTCAACAACCCGGCGCCGATACCGACTGGGTTGATCTCCGACCTGGCGTTTGTCGAGGCGCTTGCGTCGCACGGCGCCGACCTCGATGCTGTTGAAACGAAAGAGCCGGGCGGCGCTGACGGCTCCGGGGGGCCCTACGGGTATCGCAACGAGTTGAACCGCGTAGGAGCCACGCCGTTTCTGCTTGCGACCAAGGCGGCCGATGTCGAGCTGATGCGGCTGTTGGTGCGGCTCGGCGTAAATCCGTTGCTGCCGAACGAGGACCGTACGACGCCGTTGATGGTCGCGGCCGGGGTCGGCATCTGGGCGGTAGGCGAGAGTCCCGGGACGAACGCAGAGGCGCTCGACGCTGTCAAGCTGATGCTCGAGCTGGGTGACGTCGTCACCACCGTCGACGCCAACGGTGACACCGCACTGCACGGTGCGGTCATCCGGGGCTCGGAACCGCTGGTGCGGTTCCTCGTAGCCCAGGGCGCCGACCTCGAGGCGGCCAATAAGAAAGGCTGGACGCCCCTGACGATCGCCGAGGGTGTCTTCTACTCCAACACCGGAAAGCGCTGGCCCGAGATGGAGAAGCTCTTGCTCGAACTCGGAGCCCGCCGTCGCGCGCCGTAGACTCGGTGGCCTGACGACCAGGGGACATGGCAAAGGCCGAGCAAAGCGCTCGACCTTCGTCGTTGCCTTCCTCCGGTAGCAAGGCCCTTCAGGGCCGCAATCTTCAGTCCTACTTCGCCAGCTCGAGCGTCGAGACCTCGAGCAGCAGTTCGCCGCCCTCCTCGCTGGTTTCGCCTGTCGCACGGACTTGCTTGGCCATCAGCTCGGCGAGCGCGTCGGCGTTGCTGGAACCCCAATCACCAGTGATCTTGTAGAGCCCGTCATCGGTCATGATGCCGATTGGGTCGCCGTTCAGCGCGCAGCGCACCATGCAGGCGACATGCTCGTCGCTCGGCTCGGCACCGCCCATCGCAGCACATCCCGCCTCGACCAGCATTCCGGTAATCGTCTCCTCGGCGGTGACCGCCGAGGTCGTCATGAACGCTAGCGCGACCATGAACACCGCTGCCAACGCGATCAGCACAGACTTCTGCATTGCATTTCTCTCCCCTGAATCCGGTGTGCACCCTAGGTATACGTCTGACAGATGTGGCTGTCAAGGCGGGCTGCTAGAGCCGGAGTGGTACAATGCCAGCTTCACGGAAGCACTTCCCGAGGAGTCGCCATGCTGACACTCGCAGGTCGCGTTGCCCGGACGCTTGTACCCGTCGTCGCCATCACGCTGGGGGTCACGACCTTCGCCGGCGCCCAGGTGCTGGACGCGCCGGATCCGGCGCAGATGGAGGACGCGCCGGATCTCGGGTACCGGCCCGTTCCGCACGGGCTGCAGATTCCGGACAACATGGAGATGGGCGCACCGTCCAGCGTCGTCTGGACCTCCCGGAACCACCTGGTGGTCTTCAATCGCGGGCCGCATCCCCTGATGGAGTTCGACGCGGACGGCCGATTCGTCCGGGCGTGGGGTCAGGGGGACTACGTCAGGCCGCATGGCATGCGTCTCGACCCGGACGGCAACATCTGGACGACGGACGTCAATGGCCACACGGTGCGGAAGATGAACCTGGAGGGCGAGGTCCTGCTGACCATCGGCACCCAGGGGCAGGCCGGCGACGCGAGCGACGGTCTGCTGAACGAGCCGACCGACCTGACGATCAATGCCGCCGGCGAGATCTTCGTCCTGGTCGGCCACGGCCGCGGCGAGCCGCGTCTGCTGAAGTTCGATCGCACCGGCAAGCTGATGACGTCGTGGGGCGGTCCCGGAACGGCGCCGGGCAAGTTCGATACCCCGCATTCGATCGTCGTCGATCAAGCGGGACTCCTCTACGTCGCCGACCGGCAGAACCGGCGGGTCCAGATCTTCGACGACGAAGGCACATACATCAAGGAATGGGCCTACAAGGGTCTGCCGTGCGGGCTCCACATTCACTCAGACCAGCAGATGTACTTGGCGAGCGGGTTCGCAGGAGAGATTCTCAGGCTCGACGGGAACGGCAAGGCGCTCGGCCGCACCGGCCAGCCCGGCAAGGGGCTCGGAGAGTTCGGAGAGGCGCACTACATGACGATGGCGCCGAACGGAGACATCTGGGTCGCCGACACCGTCAGGCCCGCGCTGCACAAGTTCGTCAGCAAGTAGAGCCTTCGAAGCGTTCCAGATTATGTCAGGGCTCGTCGGCCGCCCGGCCGTGCCCTTTGCCTTGTGCGACGCCCGTGGGCGGGAGCATCGGCTCGAAGACTACAGCGGCCGGTGGCTGCTGCTGATGTTCCACCGGCATCTGTTCTGACTGCCGTGCCGCCGACACTTGTTGCAGTTGCAGCAAGCGCGACAGGAACTCGATCGGCTCGAGATCCAGCCGCTCGTCATTACCTTCGAAGGACGGGACGAGGCCCGCGCGTATCTGGACGAGACCGGCTTGCTCTGGCCATTGCTGGTAGACGCCGACCGGCGGCTCTTCCGAGCCTACGGCATGCACAAGGCCAGGCTCCGCCACCTGTGGGGTCTTGGCACCATCCTGGCCTATGGTCGTGAGGCGCTCGGCGGCCGGTTTCCACGGATGCCACGGGCCGACACCGCACAACAGGGCGGCAATGTGCTGGTCGACCCGGCCGGAATCGTGCGGTTCCATCATGTCGGTCGCGGTCCAGCCGACCGGCCTCAGGTGGGCGCCATCCTGGCTGCCCGGCGTGCGGGACAGGTAAAGGAATCGCAGCCAACGGCGTAGTACCCCATGGGTACAGGCGCTACCGAAGCGGAGGGGTTTGATGATCGGACGGTTAACGGTAATCGGCGTGGCATCTGTCCTCCTCTCTTTGGCCGGAGCCAGCTCCGCGGTGGCCCAGGCGTCGGACGCCGAGCGTTTTTGGGGGCAGTGGCGCGGGCCGGATGCCACCGGTGTCGCGCGCTTCGGCAACCCGCCCACCGAGTGGAGCGAGACGCGGAACATCCGCTGGAAGGTGGAGATTCCCGGCCGGGGCTCCGCGTCGCCGATCGTCTGGGGCGACAAGCTCTTTCTGCTGACCGCGGTACCGGTCGGCGAACCACAGCCGGTCGCGACGGCGGACGCCGGGCAGCAGGCGCCGGCTGGTCGTGGGCGGGGCGGTCGCCGTGGCCGGCGGGCCATCCCGATGCATCGTTTCATCGTCATGGCGATCGACCGCGAAACTGGAGAGATCGCGTGGGAGCGGGTCGCCCGCGAAGAGGTGCCGCACGAGGGACACCAGCAGCCCAACGGCACCTACGCCTCCGGCTCGGCGGTGACCGACGGCGATCACCTGTTTGCGTTCTTCGGGTCGTGGGGGCTCTACGCCTACGACATGGACGGCAACCCACTGTGGGAGGTCGACCTGGGTACCCGTGTCATGCGGAACGCGTTCGGCGAGGGCACGACCCCAGCGCTGCACGGCAATACGCTGGTGGTCACCTGGGACCACATCGGCGGGCAATCGTTCATCGTGGCGCTCGACAAGCGGACCGGTGAGGAGCTGTGGCGGGCGAACCGGGACGAGATCGACACCTGGGCGACGCCGCTCATTGTCGAGCACGAGGGGCGAGCGCAGGTCATTACCCCCGCGATGGACCGGGTCTACAGTTACGACCTCGAAACCGGGGAGGTCGTCTGGCAGAGCCGCGGCACGACGATGAACGCGATCCCATCGTCGGTCCACGCTAACGGCATCGTCTACGTGCTGAGCGGCTATCGCGGCAGCAACCTACAGGCGATCCGGCTGGCCGGGGCCAGTGGTGACATCGCCGGCACCGACGCCATCGTCTGGCAGCTCGACCGCGACACCCCGTATGTGCCGTCGCCGCTGCTCTACGACGATGCGCTCTACGTCATCAAGAGCAACGACGGCATCCTCTCCGTCTTCGACCCGCTGACGGGCACGCCGCATTATCAGCGGCAGCGGTTGCAGGGGGTCCCGAACGTGTTCGCCTCGCCGGTGGGCGTCGCCGGTCGCGTCTACATCCCGGGTCGTGACGGCACGACGCTGGTCATCAGACACGGGGACTCATTCGAGGTGCTGGCCTCGAACACGCTCGACGACGGTTTCGACGCGTCGCCGGCCATCGTCGGCGATGAGATTTATCTGCGCGGCTACCAGTATCTCTACGCCATCGCCGAGCAATAGCACCGTGGTCGTGAGTGAGCCCGGCCTGACAGCCGCCGTCCTGACTGATCACGATCTGCGCCGGCTTCACGAGGGGCGGCACGTCCGCGCCTATGAGAAGCTGGGCGCCCATCTGGCGTGCGTCGACGGCGTGCATGGAGTGCAGTTTGCGGTAGTTGCGCCCCACGCCGAGCGCGTGTCGGTGGTGGGCGACTTCAACGGGTGGGAGACCGAGGCGCACCCGATGGACGCGATCCGAGACAGCGGCGTGTGGCAGGTCTTCGTGCCGGGCGCCCAACCAGGATCACTCTACAAGTATCGGATTAGACCGCACCATGGATACGCCGACATCGACAAGGCGGACCCGTTCGCCTTCGCGGCCGAGGTCCCGCCACGGACGGCGTCGCGTGTCTGCGATCTGTCTGCCTTTGCGTGGGGCGACGATCGGTGGCTGACGAATCGGGCCGACCGCCAGAAACAGTCCTCGCCCATCTCCATCTATGAGGCGCACCTCGGCTCGTGGCGCCGCGCGCCGGGCGACGGCCGCTGGCTGAGCTACAGGGAGCTGGCAGACACGCTGACCGACTATCTCGTCGAGATGGGGTTCACCCATCTCGAGATGTTGCCGGTTGTCGAGCATCCGATGGACGCCTCCTGGGGGTATCAGGCCACCGGATACTTCGCGCCGACGAGCCGGTTCGGGACACCGGAGGACTTCCGCCACCTCGTCGACACGCTGCACCAGGCCGGCATCGGGGTCATCCTCGACTGGGTGCCGGGGCATTTCCCGGACGATCCTCATGGGCTGGCCACCTTCGACGGGACGCCGCTGTACGAGCACGCCGACCCGCGCCAAGGCCGGCATCCGGAGTGGCACACGCATCTTTTCGACCTCGGTCGTCCCGAGGTGCACAACTTTCTCCTCAGCAATGCCCGGTTCTGGCTCGACCACTATCACATCGACGGCTTGAGGGTGGACGCCGTGGCGTCGATGCTGTATCTCGACTATGCGCGGGCCCCCGGAGAATGGGTGCCCAATGCGGACGGCGGATCTGAGAATCCGGATGCCGTGGATTTCCTGCGGACCCTGAACGAGACGATTCACCGTGACTTTCCAGACGTGATGACAATCGCCGAAGAGTCCACGGCCTGGCCAGGGGTGTCTCGGCCCATTGAGACCGGCGGGCTCGGGTTCAGCTTCAAGTGGAACATGGGGTGGATGCACGACACGCTCTCGTTCGTGGCGAGGGATCCGGGCCGCCGTTCGTGTCACATGGACGAGCTGACCTTCAGCCTGGTCTATGCTTTTTCCGAACACTTCGTGTTGCCGCTCTCGCACGACGAGGTGGTGCACGAGAAGCGCGCGATCGTCGGCAAGATGCCGGGCGACGACTGGCATCAGTTGGCCAACACGCGGCTGCTCTACGGGTATCTGTACGGACATCCGGGGAAGAAGCTGCTCTTCATGGGCAACGAGATCGGCCAGCGGAAGGAATGGGACCACGACGGCAGCGTCGACTGGTCCCTGACCACCGCGCCGCTCCACGCGGGGCTTCAGCGCTGGGTGCGAGACCTGAACGAGATCTATCGGTCGGACGCGCGTCTCCATGCGCTCGATTCCGAGCCGGACGGTTTTGACTGGGTCGAGCACACCGACCGGAGCGCCGGCATCATCAGCTTTCTACGACGCGACCGGAGTCACCGGTGGCCGCTGCTCTTCGTGTGCAATTTCGGAGCGGTCGTTTGCCATCGGCATCGCATCGGGGTGCCGGTCGGCGGCTGGTGGGCCGAGCGGCTGAACAGCGACGCGACCTGTTATGGTGGCAGTGGGCAGGGCAATCTGGGTGGCGTCGAGGCAGATACGGTTCCGCGACACGGGTACCCGCACTCGCTCGAGGTCACCGTGCCGCCGCTTGCTACCCTCGTGCTCGACTCCGCCGGGGAGTCGGCCATGCACGCGCGTGGCGTTGGCGAGGGTCCGTCACTATACTGCGCCACATGACTTCCACGAAGGCCATCCTCGTTCCGATCGACTTCAGTGAGACGTCAGCTCAGGCGCTGGAGTACGCCAAGGAGTTCGCGCGGCGATTCGAGAAGGGGTTGCATCTGCTGCATGTCGTGTCCGATGCAGACGTCAGTCCCGGCACCGAGGCGTTCTGAGGCTTCTCAGACCAGGACGTCCAGCGACGATGGAACGAGGTGGCGACGGCAAAGCTCGAGGGGCACTGTTCGGATCAGGAGCAGGCCGAGTTCGGCCTGCGGACGCCGGTCGAAATCGGCACGCCGTTCGTCGAGATCATCCGCTACGCGCGGACTCACGAGATCGACCTGATCGTGATGGGGACGCATGGACGGGGCGCCGTCAAGCACCTACTGATGGGCAGCGTCGCTGAACAGGTCGTCCGGCAGGCGCCCTGTCCGGTGCTGACGGTCCGCCATCCCTCGCACAAGTTTGAGAGGCTCTGACCGCAGGGTCGGCTGTCGGTCAGGAATGTTTCCAGGAGTGTCGTTGCAGGTTCGAGGGGGAGATGTGATGAAGCGGATAATCCGTTGCACCGTGACCGCCGGGCTCGTGCTGCTCGGCATCGGGCACCCGGTTGCCCAGACCGCGACCGTGTCGGGAGACCTGCTGACCGACTGGCGGCAGCAAAAGCAGACGATGATGCGCATTGCCGAGGCGATGCCGGAGGCGACGTTCGATTTCAAGCCGACGCCGGCGCAGCGCACCTACGCCGAGCAGATCCTGCACATCGCCGGTGCCAACGTGTTTCTCATGCAGCATCTCGGTGGCGCCACCACGGCCCCGGATGTGGACACGACCGACTTCACGGTGTTCGGGCTGACCGCGACCGCCAAGGCCGACGTGCTCGCGGCGCTCGCCGACGGGTATGACTATGGCATTGCCGTGCTCGAGGAGCTCTCCGACGAGCAGTTGCTCGAGACCATTGCCGGCCCCCCCTATCTGGGCAATGTCACCCGCGTGAAAATGGCGTATTTCACCCTGAGCCATGCCATGGACATCTACGGCCAGATGGCGGTCTATCTAAGGCTCAACGGTGTGACACCACCCGCCAGTCGTCGCGGCGGGGTGTAGCCGACGGCGTGTCGCGGATGTGATGGTTGGCGAAATCCAGCGCTCGCTTTGGCTGGCTTTGTGGGCAGGCCTTCAGGCCTGCGCGGCAAGGCTGAAGCCTTGCCCGGATTGTTCGAGGACATTGCGGAGGGGGTGGCAGTTCAGCGGAGGAGGCCGCGATCAGGAATCGGGCCCTGGTTCCGCGATGCGGCCGGCTGCTCGCAGACGACCGCGCGCGTGCCGGCGACGTGCACGCGGTGGATGCGCTCTTCGTTTTCCATCGCCACGGCTAAGGTCACCCGAAACCCGGACATGATGATCTGGGCGTCAGATCGGCCCGGTTCCGGGCAGCCGAGGCTCGCATCTCGCCAGTCGACGGCCATCACCTCGTCCAGAGTGATCGTCTCTTCGTCAACGGCGAGGTGCTCGCTCAGTGTCCGAATGGCCAGCCGGACCGCCTCCGCCTCGGCGTCGTCCTGACCTGCGCCGGTCCCGATCACCCCCGCACAGAGGATCAGCATCGCGAGCACACCCACCCGAACACGGTGGCGTCCCATCCAGACCAGCGTAGCACAAGGGGGACTGGTAAGATCGGTCCTGTTTCCGACGTTGCGCCATGATACAGACATCCACTCCACCCCTGTGGAAGCCGAGCCGCCGGATGTTTCTTCAGGCACTCCCGCTGCTCAGTGTGGCGCCATCGCTGGCCGCGTCCGCGCCAGCGACGGCAGCCATCCTACAGCGCGGGGTCGCCGCGAGCCG
>PBRZ01000058.1 GCA_002726085.1 Acidobacteriota bacterium | reverse complement strand
ACCACATGCCAGCTTGGACTATCACGCACCGTGGTCCCGGCTCCCGAGTGCTGCGTGATGAACAACGTACTTGCACCCAACAGCTAGCGGCCCGGGTCCCCGTCAGGGCGCGGGGAGGACCGCCGCAGAGCTGCCGGCATGCCGCGGCGGTCGCCTTCATGCGCGAACGGCGTGGGCCGATTGGAAGGGAGTGAGCGCGTATCAGGAGTTTGACCACATTCTCGCCGAGAAGCTCACGCAGGTTGTCGATGCGCCGTCTGGTCCGATGCCGACCCAGGCGCGTGTAGCCACACAGGCCTTCTGGGGCTTGCCGTCGCAGGTGGACCTACTCGGACGACTCCCAACTCCACGTCGGACCTCCTGGACACCGCCGACGCAGACTTCGGCCACGGGAGACGACTGCGCAACGGTCACGACACGCCCCCGACCACCACGTCGACTAACTGCCACCCAACAAAACGCGCTGCGCCAGCTTCGGCGGCTGGGCGCCGTCGACCTGGGTCCGAGCTCTTCCGACCGTCAGTTGCGTGGAGCCTTTCGTGCTCTCGCTAAACAATTCCATCCCGACCGCCATCCCACCTCCAGCTCGATGGAGCGAACCCGCCTGGCGGAGACCTTCGCCACGCTGTGTGATGCCTACCGCGAACTGACCAGCCACTCTGCTCAGACCACGCCAGCGGCGACCCAACGGTAGCCGATCGATCGAAGACGTGGACGGGCACCCCGGACCGCGCCATCTGTGCGAAGATGCGCCGGATGGCCACGCGTGTCTCCCTCCCACGTCCGGTGCTTCTGACGCTTGCGTTGCTCTTCGGCGCCGCAACCAGCCTCTATAGCGCAGTCTGGATGTATGCCCTACGTTGGACCCCGGAGACCCAGATCAGCATCTCGACTCGGTATTCATTCGAGACCGATTTCGCCAGAATTCTCTTTGTCGCTCCTGGTGGCCCGGCGACAACGTCAGCATGACGGTAGAGCGGTCAGGCGAAGCGGCTCCGCTGGTCCTCGAGGTGGTCCTGGGCCGCACGTCGCCACCGGCCACACAGTCGTTCGCGCAGACGCCCGTGTCAGGAATCATCGGGTCCTACCAGATCCCGTTCCTGATAGTGGGACTGGGCGTGCTGTTCCTGCGGCTGGACGACCGCAACGCGTGGCTGCTGGCGTTGGTGTTCGGGGCCATCATCGCCGGTTCGCCGATCCTCCCAGAACAGGCAGGAATCCCTCCGGCGCTCCGCGGTTTTGCGGTGGTCTACAAGGTCGCGTTCACCAGCTTGCTGGGTCCGCTCTTCTACTATTTCTTCGCCGTCTTTCCGACCTCGTCTCCAATCGATCTCCGCCTGCCGTGGTTGAAACAGCTGTACTTGGGTCTTGCCGCCGCCGTCTCGATACCGCTCGCACTCTGGGCGGGACTGGCCGGCAGCTTCCGGCCGTTGCTGGAGCTGGTCAGGACTTCCGGAGGTCGTCTGGATCGTGGCCAACGGGACCATCCTCGGCGGGTTGGGCCTCGGTTTCGCCTCTTTGCTCTGGAACACTGTCCGGACTACCAATGCCGAGACACGCCGAAAGACCCGCGTCATCATGCTCGGCACCGTGGTCGGAGTGGGACCGATGTTCCTGCTGGGCATGGCGGGCCTCTATCTCGGGCGGGAGCTCGACCAGTTCCCCTTCTGGACCCTGGCCCCGTGCGTCGCCGCCTTGTTTCTGCTGCCGCTCACCTTTGCGTATGCGGTCGTGCGGCACCGGGTCCTGGGCATCCCGCAGCTCCTGCGGTTGGGATTGCAGTATGCGTTTGCCCGCAGGCTGCTGCTGTCGCTGGTGCCGCTGGTCGCCAGCGTGCTGATTCTCGATCTGCTGTGGAACGCCGACCAGCCGCTGATTGAAGTGTTGCGGGCACGCGGGTGGGCCTACGGCCTGCTCGGGGGGGCTGGCCCTGGTGGCGCAGACCCAGCGACAGCGCTGGCTCCGCTCGCTGGACCGGACGTTCTTCCGTGAGCGCTACGACGCGCAGCGGCTGCTCGGAGAAGTGGTCGAGGAGGTCCGTCAGGCCGCCGGCTTCGATCAGGTGGCGCCACGAGCGGTCACGCGAATCGAAGCGGCGCTGCATGCGGAATTCGTGGTCGTCCTCGTCCTCGGTCCAGGGGAAACGAGCTATCGCAACGTTGCCGCGGCACCGCCCGACCGGGCACCGCTGGCGCTGTCTGCAGACAGCAAGCTCATCGGTCTGTTGCGGCTGCTCGGAAAGCCGCTCGATGCGTCGCACTCCTCGGCCGGCTGGCTGATGCAGCAGCTGCCCGACGACGAGACCGCGTTGCTCCAGAGGTCGCGTATCGAGCTGCTCGTGCCCATTGCCAGCTCGCCGGACCGGACGCAGGCGCTGCTGGCGCTTGGCCCCAAGCGATCGGAAGAGCCGTACATCGGAGAGGACCTGTCGTTTCTCGTCGCCATCGCCTCGAGCCTGGCGTTGCTGCTGGAACGGCCAGTCTCGGAACCGACATTGAGCGCGAACACGTTTGCCGAGTGCCCCGAGTGCGGGACTTGCTACGACACGGGCGTCGGAAGCTGTGCACGAGACAGCGCTACCCTGACGCCGGTTGGGTTCTCGCGGCTGCTGACGGACCGGTATCGGCTGGATCGTCGGCTCGGACAGGGCGGGATGGGCACGGTGTACGAGGCGACCGACACCGCGCTCGAGCGGCGCGTGGCCGCCAAGGTCATTCGAGCGGATCTGGTCGGCAGCACGGAGGCGGCGCAACGATTCCAGCGCGAGGCGCGCGCTACTGCCGCGTTCGCGCACCCAAATGTCGTGACCGTCCACGACGTGGGCGTCGCTACCGGGACGCGCGCCTTCCTCGTCATGGAGCTCCTGTCCGGCACGAACCTCCGCGACCTGATCACGCGAGACGGTCCTCTGACGGCTAGTCGGACCGTGGACATCCTGCGCAGCGTCTGTGCAGCGGTCGAGGCCGCTCACGCGCGGCAGCTCGTGCACCGCGACTTGAAGCCGGAGAACATCTTTCTGGCGCGGTCGCCGACCGGTGAAACGCCCAAGGTGCTCGACTTCGGCATCGCCAAGTTCATCTCGGCCCAGGCCGCCCCGGAGGCCGAGACCGCAGCGGGCACCTTGCTGGGCACGTGGCGCTACATGTCGCCGGAGCAGCTCCGAGGTGGGACCGTTCTACCTGCGTGGGATTTGTGGGCGCTCAGCGTCGTCGCCTACGAGATGCTGACCGGCGCCCACCCGTTCGCCGCGGCGACCGTCGACGACTGTCACCAGGCGGTGCTCGCGGGCCGCTTCACACCGCTCGTCGAAGGAGCGACCGACGCACCCTCGACCGCACAGACGTTCTTCGAGCACGTCTTCACCACCAACGTAGCCCAGCGACCGTCCTCGGCTCGAGATCTATTCGGGGAGCTCGAACGTGCGCTGGCTCAGCAGCCGTAGTATCGTGGACGGCCTCGCTCGTACGGTCGCAGGCAGAGGGCAACAGAGATGACCAATCCAGCGGACATCGCCGACGTCTTTGACGTGACGCCCGTTCAGGTGGATGACGACGGCCGGCTCTTCATTTCGCCGGTGATCTCCGATTGGCAGGCCGTGACCGAGCGTGGCATCGACACGGTCGTCGACCTCGAAGGCGGCCTGGATGCCGGCGTGCCAACGGTGCCGAACCAGCACCTGTATGTCTACTTCCCGATCTACGACGAGGAGCTCCCGAACCTCAACAAGCTGCACGGCATCGCGACGCTGTGCGCCGCACTTGTCACGGGCGAGCACCGGGTACTGTCCCATTGCGGCATGGGCTTCAATCGCTCGGCCCTGGTCGCGGGTCTGATCCTGCACAAGCTCGGCATGCCCGGACCGGAGGTCGTGACGCGCCTGCGGGCCAGGCGCCCCGGCGCGCTCTTCAACGAGCGCTTCGCGTCGTTCCTGGAAACGCTGTAGTCAGAAAGGCGGATTCGTCTCGTGAGGCCTGGACGACAGACCCAGGGACGGATACGTGTAACGGGGATGAGAAGGAAGTGGATGGGGCGGCGCCTCTAGGCGCCACCCCATCTCTCACTGATTAGTGACCGCCGCCAGCGCGCATCGTTTCCATCATCGCAAGCATCGATTCGACCTCGCTGGCGTTCAGCGCGGCGTCGCTGTTTGCGTCGGCATGGCTGACGAGCATGTCGAGACGCGCCTCGAGGTCGGCCCGTGACAGCTCGGCTCCATCGTGGCCACCGAACATTGCCGCCAGCGCCGCCATGTCGCCCGAGACCTGTCCACCCGCGAGATCCCCGTGCGGGTTGCCGCCGCCGCCAGCCCCGTGGTGACCCGCTCCATCGTGGTCTCCGTTGCCGTGCCCTTCACTTCCACCCAATAGGAGGCTCGCGATCTCGACGGAGGTGACGCTGCCGTCCTCATTCGCATCGGCACGCATCAGCTGGTCGGTCAGGCTGACATCGCCGTGACCGGCGCCACCATGGTCCTGCGCAAAGGCCCGGCCACCCTGCATGACGAACCCGACGACTCCGGCGACGATAGCGACGGTCAGCAGTAGCTGTTTCATGTCAGTTCCCCTCGTGCACAAGCACCAGCTGGTGCGGTGAATACGTCCTACTGGAATTGAGCAGGTAGTATGTCGTCTCCGAGCAGCTCACGGTGAAAGTCCCGTGCTGCACAGAGAAGGGAGTCAGTCTCGATGATCTATTACGGAGCCAAAGAGTTGGCGGCCAGCTTCCGCACGGTCCGCCAGAACACGATTCAGATCGCAGAGGACATCGCCGAAGATCAGTATGGATTCACCCCTGCCGAGGGCGCGCGGAGCATCGCCAGAACCTTGGTCCACATCGCCCTGTCTCCTCAGTTCCAGCATGCGCTCCACGCTGGAGAGCCGCGTTCGAGCTTCGAAGGATTCGATTTTCAGCCGCTAATGAAGCGGGCGGCGGAACAAGAAGCTGAAGAGAGAACCAAGTCCCAGATTCTGGACCTGCTGAAAACGGAAGGCGCCGTCTGGGCCAGCTTTCTAGACGGGGTGTCGGACGACTTTCTTGCCGAGCCGTTTGCGATGCCACCCGGCGCCACGCCGGCCACCAAGAGCCGTTTCGAGATGCTGCTCTCGGTCAAGGAGCACGAAATGCACCACCGTGGTCAATTGATGGTGGCCCAGCGCTTACTTGGGAGCGTCCCGCACCTGACGCGGTCGCGAGAAGAGAATCTGACCCGGATGCGGCAGGAGCACGCAGCTCGAGCGCAGTCGGCGTCGTCCGAAGCGTGATGGTGCGGCCCGGACAAGAGCATCCGCTTCAGGCGTAGCCACGCGTCTGTCTGCGCCACCCTACACGTTCGGCACGAAGGCGAGGAAACGCCGCGGGTTGTCGACCAGGATCTTCCGGATCGTCTCCTCGGGCACACCGGCGAACCGGAGCTTCGGGACGAACTGCATCAGCACCGACGCCCACCCGTGACCGTAGTACCGATTGAACTGGCGAACGTTCCCCTGGTCGGACGAGAACAGGATATGGTCTTCCAGTCCAGCCTCGAGAAGGTCCTGGACCATCCGCACCTTGTCATGACCCGGAATGTCGGACCGACCCATCTCGTGACCGAGCGTGTCGAGCCCGACGAAGGCGCCGCGCCGCGCAACCTCTTTGTGTGTCCCCAACGGATCGTGCTCCGGCTTCACCGTCGCCATGTGCCCGATGACGACATGCGACAGGTCGACGCCCTGACCTTCGATGACATCCATCTGGTCCATGGCGCAGCTCGGACAGCTCTCGTGCGGCGTGTGCGTGAAGATGGGAAGACCGGTTCGCAGGTGCGCGCGTGCGATGGCACGATGCACCTTACGTTCGTCGGGTCGCATCTCGAGCGACGAGGCGATTTCTCCGAAGGCNCCCCANCNCTGNNCGGCNGCGTCGGNNACCAGNTCCTCGANCAGCTCGTNCTCNGACATNNCGGCNACNCGNACNGGGTAGATCGNNAANCCGATGTCCTCGAAGTAGCCGCCCGCCATCACGATCTTGACGTCGCTGCGGTCGGCGATGGCACGTAGGTCGCGCACCTGCGCCGCCGTCCGCCTGCCGGTCGCCGCGTCGACGATGCAGCCAAGCCCATTGAACGCACATTCGCGCAGCTCCTCGACCGCCAGGTCGATGTCGCTCCGGCCCACATGCTCATGGAACAGTGTCGCACCCTCGGCGAGCTCCGTCGGGTCGAGATCGCCCTGCTGGGTCCTAATGATGGCGCCGGTCGGGAAACTCGGCGGTTCGACGCTGGTGAAACGTTGCTGGGCCTGCACGGACAGCGCACCCGTACCAACCCCGACGACACTGGCGCCGGCCGCCGTTCCAAGGAGTCCCAGGGCTTCACGCCGGGTGTACTGATGAGACGGGTTCTTCCTGATCATCATCGTGGCTCCGTTTCGCACCAACGGTTTCGTTGGCGCCCTCCGGTCAGGGAAATGCTAGCCGCTCGTCCGCCACGGCTCAACCCGGAAAGCCGTAGGCGTCGTTCGTTCAGAAGCTGCGCGTCACAGCACACCGAGCATCGGAACAATGACAAGGCCGGCGATATAGACGACATAGAGCGCCAGCAGGAGCAGGCCGTCGCTGCGGTGGAAGTGGCTGGTCCTGGCGACCAGCCCGGTGACGGCCACGAAGAACACGGCGAGCCAGCCGTAGGAATAGAACTGGGTGAAGCGGTCGAGTGTCAGTGGGTTGATCATGCCCGACAGCCCGACGATGAGATAGAGATTGAGCACGTTTGCGCCGATGATATTGCCCAGCGACAGGTCAGGCACGCCCTTTCGCGCCGCCGACACACCGGTGACAAGCTCCGGCAGTGACGTCCCGATGGCCACCACCGACAAGCCGCTGATGATGGACGGCACACCAAGCGCTGCCGCCAGCGACTGCGCCGAGTCGACGAGGAACCGGCTGCCCACGACGATCAGGGCCGCACCGAGCGCAAACAGCCACATCTCCTTGGTCAGCCCGCTCGTGTCCGGCGCCTTCCCGTCGTCCGCCTCCGCGCGCTGACGGCGGATGCCGAGGTAGTCCCATACCAGATACGCGAACGACAATGTCAGCAGTACCGCTGCCAGCGGTCTGCTGAGCGTGCGATCCCAGGTGAAGACGACCACCAGCACCGCGGCCGACACCATCCAAGCGGCCCGTCTGACGAAGTCGCGCTTCTCGACTTCGACCGGCGTCAGCAAGGCGACGGTTCCGACAATCAGACCGATGTTGCAGATGCAGGAGCCGATGGCATTGCCCAGCGCGATGCCGGAATCGCCGACGCTGCTGGCCATGGCCGACACCACCAGCTCGGGTGTCGTCGTTGCCAGACTGACCAGCGTGCCACCAATGACGAACCGGGGTATGCGGAGCACCTTGCCGATATAGATGCTCGAGTCGACGAACAGGTCCCCGCCCTTGGCCACCAGACCCAGCCCGATGACGATGAGGACAACGTCGTACAGCACGGTTGGACTGCGGTCGCGGAGCCGGGTCCGGATGCTCTAGAACGGACCGGGGAGAGAGGCGGCGTCGAGCACGTCGATTGAACGGACGCGCGAGGTGATAATCCAGCCCCCGGAGTAGTGGAACTCCATGTGGAGTCCGACACCGAACCAGGCGAGCTTCAGGCAGCTTCCACCGAAACTCGACCCCCCGAAACTGGCCTCGGTCAACTCCGGAAAGAACCGACCGCCTCGCACGAGCACGACCGCCCGCGGTGGCCGCGGCACCGTGATCTCGTAGAGTGTGTTCAGGGTTTGGACCCGCAGGGTGGTGATGGGGTCGAGATCGCGCAGATACAGGCCTTCGGTGTGCTTCACCTCGGCGGTGAAGCCATCGAGCGTGCAGCGTCTCGGAACAAGGATCCCGCTGTCGTCCCGGCGCGGCCGTCCGCGTCTAACGGAATCGGTCACGCCGAAGGGTCGATCCGCACTCTGAGTCATCGCTACCGCCGGTCCGCTAACGTGGCCACATTATAGCCGACATTTCGGCTAGGCGCGTCGACGATTTCCCCCGGTTACGGACGACTGAAATCTAGTGGTAACACCCCCACGTAGACTTGTCCGACTGGCCGACCCGCCGGCCCGAACAGGGTTTCAGGGGGCGCTCAGCGAACCGCGCCCCCCGGCGGTCGACTCCCCCACTCTCCGGCACCGCGCGTGGCGACGGATCGGCCGCGGTCCTCGGGCTCGGGGCGAAGATCGGAGACTTCCTGCTCTGCGGCACGTCCCGCCAGGTCGATCAGCTGGTCGACCGCCAGCACGCCCTTCTGGCGCTCGCGCTGCAGCAGACGCCGAAGACGCCGGTATTCAGTTGAAGTCATAACAGGTAGGGCAGATGCCCGCGACCCGATGTCGCCGGCCGGCAGCACACGCAACGTGAGTGCTCTCGCCCACAGCCCGAGGAACCGGGCCGTTCTCCTCAACCGCGCCTGGGCACGCGGTAAGTTAAAGATCGGCGGCGCATCCGGTTACCTCGACGCCGCGGTACCACTATGAAGAGCGCACGCAGCTGTGTCAAGCGTGAACCACTAGATGTGGTGCAAGGCTTGTCAAGTACCCCAAGTATGGGGCTCTCTGTCTCCGCGGACGGGTTCCTTAGCTAACGCCCTATCGCCCACCCTGGCGCTGAGGAACGGCTACGGAAGTGGCACCCGCTCTCTGCGCTCCTCGACCCATTTGCGGACGATGTTGATCTGACGGGGCGGTTCCAGATTTGGGTGGTGGATTCAAGGGATCGATGCAACGCGATGAAATGATCACCTCAAGGAGGGCTCATGGAACGCGTTTGTCGCCCAAGCATGTCGACCGCCGAGCGGGCCGAGGTCTGGAGACGGTGGAAGCGAGGCGAGTCAGTCAGTGACATCGGCCGTGCCTTGGGGCGTCTCCGTAAATCGGTCCACCGTGTCGTCGCCGCGCACGGCGGCGTCCCCCCCACGAGCGCGCACGCGAGCACGGTGCGCGCTGACACTGGCCGAGCGCGAAGAGATCTCACGCGGGCTGGCCAACGCCTGCTCGTTGCGGCGCATCGCCTGCCTGCTTGGGCGGGCCGCGTCGACCGTGAGCCGCGAGGTGCGACGGCATGGGGGCCGGACGCACTACCGGGCAGCGGCGGCCGATGTCCGTGCATGGGACCGAGCTCGGCGCCCCAAGCTGTGCCGGTTGGCGACCGAACCCAGGCTGTGCCGCCTCGTGGCCGAGAAGCTCGCTGACGATTGGTCGCCGCAGCAAATTTCGGGGTGGCTCGCACGGACCTTTCCGAGGGATCCTCGGCTCCACGTGTCGCACGAGACGATCTACCTGAGCCTCTTCGTCCAGACGCGCGGCGTGCTCAAGAAGGCGCTGATTGCCCACCTGCGGCGGCGGCGACGTATGCGCCGCTCCAAACTGGCCAGCACCGCCGGACAGCAGCGTGGCCGCATCATCGACGCGGTCTCGATTCGCGAGCGTCCGGCCGAGGCGGAGGACCGTGCCGTGCCCGGTCACTGGGAGGGCGACCTGCTGTCGGGCGCCCGGAACTCACACATCGCGACGCTGGTCGAGCGGCAGTCCCGCTTCGTGCTCTTAGCCCGTCTGCCGGGGAAGGACACCACCCGCGTGGTCCAGGCGCTCTCGCAGGCGATCCGGGCGTTGCCCGCGGGCCTCATGGTGTCCCTGACCTGGGACCGCGGGCACGAACTGGCGGCGCACAAGACATTTACCGTCGCCACCCAGGTCCAGGTCTACTTCTGCGATCCGCAAAGTCCGTGGCAGCGCGGCACGAACGAGAACACCAATGGCTTGCTGCGACAGTACTTCCCCCATGGCACCGACCTACGCAGGCTGATCTGGACGCGGTCGCACGGCGCCTCAACTCACGTCCCCGCAAGACCCTGGGCTATGCCACGCCAGCTGATAGACTCGCGAATACACTGTTGCATTGACCGGTTGAACTCACCCTGCATTCCGGGGCGCTACGCTGGGCGCGAAGACCGGTCAGAATTCCAGTCTTGCTAGAGCGAAAGTCGGTTTGACCCGATCAGGGTTTCTGGGACACGCGGGGCAGCGAGGCAGGACTCGTGCTGCAAACCGTAGAGGCGGACCGACAACAGCGGACAGACGAACGAGCTGCTGGCTCGGCTGTGACCGGGCACGGAGTCTCATCCTCCAGGTTCGAGACCTGCTGACGGCGCGACTTTTTCTCCTACTGCGGATTAGCCTAGTAATAGCCTGGGCAGTGTGCTCTGCCGCCAAAGCAAGTCAGACCGGTTCGCTGACCGGGTCTGCGGCACGAGTCCTGCCTCGTCGGCCCTTGCCCTAACGTGCGAGGGCAGATGCTGAACGATGCTGCTACGGGCCTGAACGCGCCTCGTACCGAAGGCATCGACTAGCGAATGAGGTGAACCGCGTCTTTGGTGAGGTCTCGAGAGGCCAACGCCCGCAGACCACCGTCCAGGGTCACCAGGTGGCCCCCTTTGCGAACGGCCAGCCCAAGGAGATACGCATCGGTCACCTGGCGGTGACCCACGATTCGGGCGCGGAACTGCTGGACCGCGTTGCCTACACCGCAGTCGTCTTCCCAGAAGTGATGGTGCTCATTGCGCAGGTTGGCGTCGAGAATTGCCAGCGCCGCCGCGGGAGACACGGCGTCCCGGGAGAACGCCGGGTTCGACACCAGGCGGACGAAACCCGCCTGGGTCATCGGGCAGGTTGCCCATCCATGGCGAGCGCTTCTGCCGAACCAGCGCAGCACACGGTTATGCGCCTCGTGCGTCGGCCACATTAACGCTATCAAAACGCTAACATCGAGCAGGGACGCGGTCACCGCGTGTCAGCTTCCAGTTCGGCAACATGCTTCGAGGTCACCGACGGTGAGTCGCCAGGCAGTTCGAAGACGTAAACACCGTCGACCAGCCTGACTGGACGCTGGGCCTCGAGCCCCCTCCGTGCCAGCTCCGAAAGCGCCTTCCCCAGACTCAATGACCTGGCTTCAGCGAATTGCCGGGCTCGCTCCAGCACGTCGACTAGTACGATTTCGCGAAGTAGGCGTCAACCTTGCCCGGCTTGCCGCACTGGATGCAGTTGCCGGAGGCGGGCGGCGGATCGAGTGGGATGTTCCGAATTGTCGCCTGGGTGTCGGTCTTGATCTGCGTCTCGCAGTCGGCCGCACCACACCAGGGGGCCACGACATAACCCGGACGCCCCTCGAGGCTGGCGTCGAACTCGGCCCGATCGCTGGTCTTCAGCGTGTGCTCGTCACGGAACGCGATGGCACGGTCGAAGAGCGCCTGCTGAATCGTCGTCAGCAACTCGTCGACGTGCGCGGCCAGCCCCTCCATCGGCGTCGGCGTCTTGTCGCGCGTGTCGCGGCGCACCAGCATCACCTGCTCGTTCTTGAGGTCGCGCGGTCCGATCTCGAGCCGCAACGGCACCCCGCGCATCTCCCACTCGGCATACTTCCAACCGGGCGAGTGCTCTTCCCGGTCGTCGAGCATCACGCGCACGCCCAGCGCTTCCAGCTCCGCCTTGATTCGCTCGGCGTGCGGCAGCACCGTCTCGCGCCAATCGCCACGCGGAATCGGCACCATCACCACCTGATATGGAGCGATACGCGGCGGCAGGATCAGCCCGCTGTCGTCGCCGTGTGCCATGATGACTCCGCCGATAAGCCGGGTGGAAACGCCCCACGACGTCTGCCACCCGTACTGCACTGTCTTGTCGCGCCCCTGGAAGGTGATGTCGAAGACCTTGGCGAAGTTTTGACCCAGGTTGTGCGACGTGCCGGCCTGCAAGGCGCGCCCATCGCCCATCAAGGCTTCTATAGAGTAGGTGCGCAGGGCGCCGGCGAACCTNTCGCTCTCGGTCTTCTCGCCCTTCAGCACCGGCATCGCCAGCTCGGTCTCGGTGAAATCTTGGTAGACGCCCAGCATCTTCAGCGTCTCTTCCTGCGCCTCGGCTTCGGTCTCGTGCACCGTATGCCCCTCCTGCCAGAGGAACTCCGTGGTGCGCAGGAACAGCCGGGTCACCTTCTCCCACCGGACCACGTTCGCCCACTGATTGATCAGGACCGGCAGGTCGCGCCACGACTGAATCCACTTCGAGTACATCGTGCCGATAATCGCCTCCGACGTCGGACGCACCACCAGCCGCTCTTCGAGCTTCTCCTCGCCACCATGTGTGACCCAGGCCACTTCCGGCGCAAACCCTTCGACGTGCGCCGCCTCCTTCTTGAGCAGGCTCTCGGGGATGAACATAGGAAAGTACGCGTTGACGTGACCCGTCTCCTTGATGCGGCGGTCAAGCGCCTGTTGCATCAGCTCCCAGATGGCGTAGCCATACGGCCGGATGACCATGCTGCCCTTCACCGGCGAGTAGTCGGCCAGCTCCGCCCGGCGGATGACGTCGGTGTACCAGCGCGGAAAGTCTTCCGACCTGGGGGTGATCTCNTTGACGAACGCTGCGTCCTTGTCCGACATCAGTAGGGGTCCTCCGCCCGAAAAATTGCTGTTATCCTACCATCCAGCTTTCTCGCCCTCATCGGACCAGCACCCATGCAGCCGACACGGATCGACGTTCCCAGCTCCGCCCACACCTATCCGGTCTTCGTCGCCCACGGCCTCATCGAGCAGCTATCGCGCTGGCTGTCCAAGGCCGGCATCGGCGACCAGCGGTTTCTGGTCTCCAGTCCAACAGTCTGGAGGCGCCACGGAGAGACCATCTCGGCNGCGTTGCCGGCCGTCGAACACCTCCTGGTTCGGGACGGGGAACGATCGAAGACCCTTCGGACTGTCGAGCGAGTCCATGAGTGGCTCATCCGGGCTGGCGCCGACCGCCAGGCGACGATTATCGCGATGGGCGGTGGGGTCATTGGCGACAGCGTCGGGTTCGCGGCCGCCACCTATCTGCGTGGGGTCGATCTCGTGCAGATTCCGACCACCCTGCTCGCTCAGGTCGACAGCTCCGTTGGCGGCAAGGTCGGCGTGAACCACCCGCTCGGCAAGAACCTAGTCGGCGCGTTTCATGCGCCGGTAGCGGTCATCGCCGACCCCCGGGTCCTCGATACCTTGCCGCGACGTGAGCTCCGCGCCGGTTTGTATGAGGTGGTCAAGTATGGGGTCATCGCCAGTCGCACGCTGCTTGACCGGCTCGTTGCCGACCTCCCTCGCGTCTTCGCGCGCGAGCCGGCCGTGATGGCGGAGATCGTCGTCGCGTCTTGCCGGATCAAGGCGGACGTTGTGGCAGCCGACGAACGCGAAGCGGGACATCGTAGGGTCCTGAACTTCGGGCACACGGCCGGGCACGCGTTGGAGGCGGCGACCCATTATCGGCGGCTACGGCACGGCGAAGCGGTCGCCTACGGGATGCTGGTGGCGGCTCAGATCGGCGCCTCACGCGGCCTCCTCGCCAAGGACGACCACACGGCTCTGACCGATCTCATCGCACGGATGGGCCAGCTGCCTCCGGTGGCCGACCTGTCGATGGCCGAACTGCTCACCGCGATGCGGCGCGACAAGAAGATGGTCGCCGGACGGCTTCATTTCGTCTTGCCGCACGGCGTCGGCGACACCGTTATCGTGGACGACGTCACCAAGACGGAAATCCGCCGGGCCTTGCGCACCATCGGCGTACGCGGCTAGTGTCCCGAATCAGAAGTCCATTGCCCATGTCCCGGAGCGCGGCGCCCGGCTGGCAAGGCGCGACGAGGGAGCAAATTGGGCATTTGTGACAGAGGAGTAACGCCGCCAGGCGGGATGCCCCGCCCGGGAAGTTGGTGACGGATTTCTGACTCGGACACTAACGCACCAATCCCCACGCAACGACAGACACGACGCCGGACTCTGTGCCGACTACCGCTTCCACGGCACGCCGGGTGCGAAACGGGCCGAACGCAGCTACCCGCACCACCACTCGTCCGTTCGTGTCCTGCTCGGGGTCGGCGTCGGGGTCCGCCCAGTCGTCGCGGAGCCATGCGGCGGTGTAGACGAGGCGGCCACGGCCGGTCTCGTTCACCAGCTCGGCCAACCACCCCCAGGCGTACAGCCGCCACCGCGGGGTCACTCCTCCCCCGACGACCTGATCGATCTCCCGCTGAAGCGCAACCGTCTCCTCGTGCGGATTGACCATGGCCCCGTCGGCGAGCCGGGCCGGGATGGCGCCGGCACTGAACGTAGAACGCCGCGACCCGCTCATTACCGGCTGCCAGGTTGGCATGGACGTCAATTCAGCCACCACAAAGGCCAGCAGGCCGTCCGCCGCATACAGCGCCACGACGCTGCGTCGATGATTCGCCTCGACCGCCTCTTCTGTCGACAGGACCACAACGAGCGCTCCCGCCAAACCGGATAACAGCACGGCGGTCAGCATGGTCACGAGCAAGGCGGCGCCACGCTGGTCATCCTTTCTCCAAACCGGCTCAACGCCGTGCGGTTGCTGGCTCATGGGGAACGGCCCAGCGCGAGATTCGGTGGCGCGACTGTGAAGCTGACGGCGTGGTCTGGCACCAGGCGACTGCCGCCCGGGGCAGGTCCGGGCCGAGTGAACAGGCGAGGGTCAGCACCACGCAGCTCCTCGACGGCGCTCTGAACACGCAGATTGACAGCGATGGCGCGGATGCGTAGCAGGTCGCCGTCGAAGGGTAGCCCGGCCGGCCCGCACCACGGACCATCGGCCAACTCGACCAGGCCAATCTCAACGAGCGGGCCGCCGCCCGTCAGAGGCGCCGCCCCCGGACACACAGCCAGTCCCCCCGCCGTCTCGCCGAAGAAGCGAAACGCCAGGTCGGCAAGGTCGTCCACCAACGGAAAATCGCCCTGCCACCCGTCGTAGTGCCGGAGCTGCGACCGCTCCGCGTCGGCGTAGTAGTGATGCAACTCGACCGGCGCAATGACGGCGCCTGACGAGAATCCTGTTGCGGTCGGGTGTACACGCTCCAACGTCAGGGTCATCGCTCCCGCCCCGGTCACCCGGAAGAGCTCCCAGGCTTCGGCCTCATCGAATACCAACACCAGATCCCGTGCACCGTACCCGCACGCCGGCGGCGCACAGCCGGGACCAGGCGCGAGCTGCACCGTGGGGGCCGGTCCGGCGAGCGGGCTCAGAATCGTGGTCTCCGAGCCGGCTGTACGAGAAACGGTTATCGTCGTGACCGCGTCTGGCCGCGGACGCCGATGCTCTCCAACGTCGGCCCGAAGCCCGAGGCGATAGGGCACGACCGGTGGCAGGAACCGCACGAGAGGACCAGCCGAGACCAGGACCGGGCCTTGGCCGGCGGCGAGCAGATCGGTGTGCAGGCGGTCGAAGGCGTGACGCAACCGCTGCTGCACGTTGGCGGTCTCGGGTAACCACCGATTGAGGGAACCGGCCGAAGACGCCAGACCGAACAACCCGCCCAGCACCAGGAGCGTCAATGCCTGCGCCATCACGGTCTCGAGGAGCGACAACCCGGTTTCGGGAGAGGCCCGCATCACCCAACTCACGGTCCCGCCCCAAGCAACGTCACCAGCCGAGCGCCGTCCGGTGCGACTTCCGGCCCCTGTCTGCCACCGCCGTCGCCAGGATGGACCGGGGCAACCGTCACCCGCACCACCCGCACTCCGTCCAGTCCCGGTCGTGCGCCGGCCGACCACACCCGCACATACGCCGTTCCGGATGGTGGTGTTCGACCGACTCCGATCAGACGACCGTTGGTGTCGAGATACTCAGTTTGCTCGGTGGTCTCCGGTAACGGGAGAGAGGCACGCAGCTGCTCGAGCTTGTCGACAGCCAGGATGAGCGACGACGTCCGGTGGCGGGCTGCCGCCAACGACCGCGCCGACAGCGCGAACAGCGGCGCGATGCCGGCCGCCAGGGTCACGAACAGACCGACGGCAATGACCACCTCGACGAGGCCGATGCCCCGTCCGAAGTGCCACACTGGATGTTGACGCCATCGAGCCACGGCGGCTGACGGTGCAACCTCCGGTCCAGGTAGCCGCAGGGCGAACGACCCCAGTGAAACGTGCGCCGATCACGTGAAGTGAAAAGGGGGAGGTGCCGCAAGTTGCAGTTCTAGCGCACCGCCTCACCGACCCACATCGCAGAAACCGCGCGGTGAAGCAGACACCGCAAGAGCAAGGTGTGAGGCGTCAGAGCACCCAAAGCCCCTTCTGCCTTCGGACTTCTGACTTCTAGAGAGTGCCCACTCTAGTAAAACGCCCCATACCACTCGACCAACGGCTGGCCGACGTGCGTGGCGATCAGGGCGGCAGCCGCCAGAAACGACCCAAGGGGCAGCGCGTATCTCATGCCGCCCCGCTGTACCAGCATCATGCCGACTCCGAACAGCGACCCGGACAGCGACGCAATTAGCAGGGTCACCAGCATGGGCTGCCAGCCCAGAAAGGCGCCAATCATGGCGAGCATCTTGACGTCGCCCATACCCATACCCTCCTCGCCGCGGATCCGGAAATACGCCTCACCGACCGCCCAGAGCGCCCCGCCGCCGACCGCCACGCCGATGAGCGCCGCACGCCATCCAGGGTCGAAGAAGAAGCTGGCGGCCACGCCGATTACGACCCCCGGTAGGGTGATGACGTTTGGCAAGATGCGATGCTGGAGGTCGATCACGAACAGCACGATCATCGCTGCCGCGAACAGCAACCGAACCCCGAGCAACGGCTGCCAGCCGAGCTGCCAGTACTGGAGCAGGAACACCACCGCGGTGCCTCCCTCGACAATCGGATACATCGGCGACACAGCGGCTCGGCAGGTCCCGCACCGCCCGCCGAGCAGCACGTAGCCAACCACCGGCACATTTTCGAACCAGCGCAGCCCTCGGCCGCACGACGGACACCGGGACGGCGGGCTCACCACCGATTCACCGCGCGGCAAGCGATAGATGCAGACGTTGAGGAAGCTGCCGATGGCAAGCCCCAACGCCGCCACCAGCCCGACCGCAATCGGTCCGGTCATTGTCACTGCGGCGGCGGCAGCGTTTCCCCAGGCAAGGGAAACAGCTCAGAAGCTGACGACACGTTGATTGTGCCGTTGCTGGAGTCGAGGACATATGGCAGGCCCGTCGGGTCGACCGGGACCCCAGCCACGAACCCGGCCCCGATCAGCTCCTCCCACGACTCCGGCGGGCGCCCACCCTGCTCGATGAATCGCTGGGCCGCCCCGATCAGCTGGTCGATGTCGTCGAGCGCCTGCAGCTGCGTCAGCCGCCGCACCGCCTCATTGCGAATCCAGTCGTTGTCGGCCGATTCGTAAATCTGCTGCCACAGCGTGCGCGACGACTCACGGCTCCCGCCAGCGGCCAGGGTGTTCGCCGCCAGCGAACGTAACCACCAGGAGGCACCGGGCACATTCGCCGCCTTTTCGAACCAGAGCGCCGCGGCGTTGTAGTCCTGGAGCCACCAGTAGTAGATGAAACCGATGTCCATGTAGAACTCCCACTTGTCGGGCATCTCTCCGATGCCCTTCTGGAGCAACGCTATGGCCAGATCGGGCCGACCAGGACCGTTCGGGTAGCCCTCGGTCAGAAAGATCGCTCCGAAGCGATAAGCCACATTGAACCGTGGGTCGAGCGTCGTGGTGATATCGAGCAGCGGTCCCAGCAGGTCGTAGCTCTTTTCTTCCGAGTCGGCACGCTTGGTGCCGCCGTAATGCTGCAATGCCCGTATCCAATACACGTCGGCCAATAGCGCATCGAACGACAGCGCCATCCGACCGAGTACCGCCCCGTCCGGGATATAGAGCAGCTGGGTTTGGGCGCGCGAGGCGGCGTAGACACGGTCACGCACCATGGCCGACGAGATGACGAGCGCAACCAGTGTCGCCATCGCGACCGCGAACACTGCGGGCCGCTCCCACCAGCTCGCGCTGCGCGACCCGCTCATTTGAAGTCCCGCCGCGAAAAGATGAACATCGCCCCAAGCAGCAGTGCCCCGATGTAGGCGGCGGCATATCCGGTCGTCAACGCCACGTAGCCGAGCGTCACCGGTTGCGCGTGCACCACCTCAGCCCTGATGTCGAACGGTGCGAGGTTGGGCAGCACGTAATACAGGGCCCTGGCCAGATAGGCAGCAGTCGGCGAGTCGACCACGTTCTCGAAATTCCGCAGATCGGCATTGAAGTGCCCTACGACATACAAACCGAAGGTCAGCACGGCCGACAGAATTGGACTCGAGAAGGTGGAGAAGAACAGGGCGATGGCGGTCACCAGCATCAGCTGTGTGAAGACCAGGAAAACCGCCAAGAGCATCGCGGGGTCGGTTGCCGGCGCCTCCCACGACTGTCTGAACTCCTCGGTTTCCACCCACGACATGTAGCCGAGCACCGCATACAGCGCGACGGCCATCACCGCGATATTGACCGCCAGCGTCAGCACGAGACCCGCGTATTTGCCGAGAATCAACTCGTGCCGCCGAACCGGCTTCGCCAGCAGGCTGTAGATACTGCGCCGCTCGACCTCTTTCGACACCAGCCCGATTCCGATGAACACGGCGATGAACAACCCGAACACCTGGGTCGCACCCAGACCGAGATCCTTGATGATCTTGACCTCCTGTCCAGCGGTGAGCTGCCCGATGAGATACGAGGCGACGATTAGCAATACCGCGAACAGCACCAGGTTGTAGAGCACCTTGTCACGCACCGATTCCTTGAAGACGTGCACGGCGATACGTGGGATGACGGCCATGGTCCCGTGTCCCGAGTCAGGATGCGGTTTCCTCTCGATGCGCCACCAGACGCATGAAAAAATCCTCCAGAGACTCGCGCCGCGGCGTGAGTGACACGACCCGAAGCCCGCGCCGGCTGAGCTCCGGCAACAGCTGGTCGGGGGGGCGATCGACCGGCAGGTCGATAACGTATCGCCCGTCGACCTGGGTCGTCGCCGTGTCCAGCCCCAGCGCCTCCAGGGCCCCGTCGTCGGTACCGGTGACGACCAGTTCCCACCCTTTGGTTTCGAACGCGAGATCGGCCAGACGACCAGTGGCCGCCAACCTGCCCTGCGCCACTATCGCCACCCGGCTGCACAGAGCCTCGGCGTCGGACAGGATATGCGAGCTGAAGAAAATGGTGCGACCCTCCTCCCCGAGCGACCGGATGAGCTCGCGCGTGTCGCGACGACCCACAGGGTCCAGCCCGGACATCGGCTCGTCGAGGAACACCACTTCGGGGTCGTTGACCAACGCCTGGGCGATCCCGACGCGCTGCAGCATCCCTTTCGAGTACTTCCGCAGCTGACGCCGTCGCTCAGCGCCAAGCCCCGCACGGTCGAGCAGCGTCGACGCCCGGCGTCGCGCGTCGGCCGAGGAGAACCCGAACAACCCGCCGAAGTAGACCAGCAGTTCCTCGGCGGTCAGGTTGTCGTAGAAGTAGGGCAGCTCAGGAAGATAGCCCAGCCGTCGCCGCGTCTCCACGTCGCCGGCCGGCCGGCCGAGAATCTCGGCACGGCCAGATGTCGGATAGACCAGCTGCATCAGCAGCTTCAGTGTCGTGGTCTTGCCGGCTCCGTTCGGCCCCAGATACCCCAGGACCTCTCCGGGCTGCACATCGAGCGACACACCATCGAGCGCCCGCACCGGACTTGGGCGCCAAAAGCCGACCGCGTAGTCCTTCGTAAGCTCCTGTAGCCTGATGGCGTAGCCCGACATCCCGTCATCCGGTTCGAGTTACTGCGAGGCCTGGCCAGCCTCGGCGCGCTCGAGCTCCAGTGCGATCGCCGCTTCGAAGAACGGGGTCTGCAACCCGCCTTTGATCTGGACCCCGTTGATGATAAACGTGGGCGTCGCCTCGACCGGAACCGTGCCACCCAGCGCGATGTCCGCCTTCACCTCTTCCAGAGTGGCGTCATACATGGCGTCGAAGTCCGTCATTCCGGCCACCTCGACCAGTGCCTCACGAACCGTCTCGCGTGACAGGTCCTGCTGGTTCTCGTAGAGCCAACCGGCCATCTGTTCATCGCGGCCGGCCCGTCTAGCCAGCCGCACCGCCACCGCCGCCTCGCAGGCGCCCATGTGCCCACCACGCGGCGTCTGTTCGTTGCACTCCGGGTCCAGCGGATAGTCGAGCATGACATACCGCACCGCCCCTGGATGACTGGACTCGAAGCGGGCAAGAATCGGTTCGTAGGCGAAATGGGCCTGCGCACACGACGGGCACTGGTAGTCGTTGAATTTCAGCACCAGCACCTGCTCCCCCTCGCTCGGCACCCCCAATTCGACGCGTGGCTGGGCGTCCCAGAAGCGCTCGAACTCCGAACCGGCCTCCGCGGACTCGTCGCTTGCCTGGTTCGACGCCGCAACCCCGCCGGTTTCCTGAATTGAGCCGGGGCGCTCGGCCGGAAACGCCACCACGCCAGCCGCCGACAACGCCAGGTATGCCGCGGCCACAGCCAGCGCCCCCGGAGTGCGGACCAACCGCCCCAGATCGCCCGCGGCAAGACGCGGGACCGACAACAGGGGCACCGATGCGGTCGCGCCAGACACGAGGAAGATCCCAACCACCGCGACATACACGACCGCGCACAACATGCACAGCGTGCCCAAAACCATGAACGAGGCGTAGCCAAGAAACAGCACGACGGCGAGCCCGAGTGTGGAGAGCACCAGCAGGTAGCCACCGATGTGCTTGCCAAGCTCGCTCGAGCCGCGCCCAGCGGCCACCCCCAGCAGCAGGACCAGGCCAAACCACAAGGCACCCAGCAAGGCAACCGGGACACCGCGCACCGACCCAAAACGGCTCAGGTACACCTGGGTGCAGCTGACGCTTTCGTTGATATCGCAAAAGCTGGTGTATGCCGGGTCCTGGACGAGCTGGTAATGCACGTATGTGGAGGTGGCCGCCGAGGCGAAACCGACGAGCGCGAGGACGATGATGGCGCGGCGAACAACCAGACTCATGGAGTGACTCCCGTGTCGAAAGATGCCGACCGCCGTCTCTGCGGTGCTACTGGATCGGCGCGGCGCCGGCCGGCGCGCCGTTCTGGGTGACCGCAACCGCCGCGGTCGAGGAGTAGATTGTGGCACCCTGGTTGGAACCAAAGAATCGGACGCCGCCGCCGGCTGTCGGAGCCGCAGAGACGAAGTAGGTCGAGACGACGGTTCCCGCCGCAGCACCGTTGCACGACGCTGGGGCGCCAGCCGCCGCGGCACCCGCCGTCAGCGTAATGGTGTAGCTGCTCTTGACCGCCGGATCGGTATTCAGGTCGGTGCCAATGAACCCGTCCCCACCACCCACCGTGGGCGGCGTACCGAGTAGAACCAAGGATGGCGCATAGAACCCGGTGCCACAGCTTGCCGCAAACGTCGACTGGGCGCTGTTAACCGCACGCAACGACCCAATCGCCGATGCCTCGTTGCCGGACATCCGCGCTCGGAGCAGCCCCGGCACGGCAATCGCCGCGATAATCCCGATGATCGCGACGACAATCAGCAACTCGATCAGCGTGAACCCCTTGCTATGACCAACCTTCATGGCACGACTCCCTCTCTCTACGGCGATCGTCCGAACCTCGGTCGAGATCCAAAGACACCGGCGGACGCCCTCACTGGCCGGCACCCTTTCTGGTGCAACAAGAACGTGCAAGCGCGGATCCAACTGACGTCGCGACGTCTGTTATCGGCGGTTATGTCTCTGAATAAAGAGTTTACATGACCACTTGCGGGAAGACCACCACCCCCTGGCATCGCGACGCGGATTGTCAGAGACGAAAAATGACAACCAGCGACAGGCTCATCCTACCGGGTCGACGCACTACCCGAGATGGTACTTCTTGAGGTAATAGCGGAACGATCGGAAACTCATCCCGAGCAACCCAGCGGCCCGCACCTTGACGCCTCCGGCTTGCTGGAGCGCCTGAGCGAGATACTCGCGCTCGATGCTCTGGACGTGTTGCTCGAGCACAAATCCGGACTCGGGTAGTCGATCGCCCCCCCCCGAGGCCCGTTCGGGTGCGACGGAAGCAGGAGCGGCGTCGGTCACGACATACTGGGCCGCGCGTCTGTCCTGCCCGGGACCATGGCTGAGGTCGAGTCTCTCCAGCTGCACCGTGTCCTCCACCTCGAGCGCCACCGCCCGCTCGATAACGTTTTCGAGCTCTCGGACGTTCCCGGGCCACGGAAAGATCTTCAGTGCGCGCTCCGCGTTCGTGGACAGCCCTTTGAGCGCCGTTCCCATTTGCCGGTTGAATTTCTCCACGAAGTGCTTCGCCAGCAGCAGAATATCTTCCTTGCGCTCCCTCAGCGGCGGCACGTCGATGTTGATGACGTTCACGCGATAGAACAGGTCGCGCCGGAAGTCGTTGGACTCGACCATCTTCGCCAGGTCCTGGTTTGTGGCCGCGATCACCCGCACATCAGCGTCCTTCTCTTCGGTCCCACCGACACGGCGATATTTCCGCTCCTGCAGAAACCGCAGCAGCTTCACCTGCATCATCTGACTCATCTCGCCGATTTCGTCGAGAAAGATGGTGCCTCGGTCCGCCGCTTCGACCAACCCCTTCTTGCTCGCATCGGCGCTGGTAAACGCCCCTTTCTCGTGACCGAACAGCTCGGACTCGAGCAGCGTCTCCGGGAGCGCTCCGCAGTTGAGCGGCACGAACCGGCGCGCCGCCCGCTTGGACTGGCTATGAATCGCGCGCGCGACCAGTTCCTTGCCGGTACCCGATTCTCCCGTGATCAGGATGGTGCTGTTGGTCGGCGCCACACGCGTGATCCGCTTCCTGACCTCCTCGATCTGCCGACTGTCTCCGACAATTTCGTACAGGTGGAGACGGCGCTGCTCCAGCGCCTCTCGCACCTTCTGCTTGAGCAGATCATTGTCGAACGGCTTGTCGAGGTAATCTTTCGCGCCGAGCCGCAGCGCCTCGACCGCCGACTCGCTGGACTTGAACGCCGTCATCATGATTCCGACGATGTCCTGGCGAATCGCCTTGGCCTCCCGTAGCACATCGACTCCGCTCATGTCTGGCATCCTGATGTCGGAGATGAGCAGGTCCACCGGTCGTCGACGCAGGATGTCGACCGCCGCCTTGCCGCAGTCCGCCACGACCACGTCGTGGCCTTCCTTCGTCAACATGATGAAGAGCATCTCGCGCATCGAGCGCTCGTCATCGACGACCAGAATGGTGCCAGTCGCCGTGTTTGTCTCTTTGGTCGTGCCCGTTGCCATCAAGAAACTCCTTGCCTACTGCACGCCGGTCGGCGGGCGGCGAGCCGTCGACGGGGCCGCAGTTGGCGCCGGGAGGCGAACGCGAACTGTCGTGCCGGCGTCTGGCACGGAGGTCACCTGCATCTCGCCGCCGTGGTCGCTCACGATTCGGTGCACAATAGCGAGGCCCAGACCGGTGCCCTGCGCAAACGTCCCGTGGAACGGCTGCAGCATACTGTCGAGCTCGTCGGGTGGCATCCCGACACCCTCATCGCGAACGCTCAGTGTCATGGCGTCCTCCGCCCCAACCTGAACTTCGAGGGCCAGGATGCCGCCGCCGGGCATCGCCCGGAGCCCGTTGGTCGCGAGATTCCACACTACCTGCCGGATCTGATCTTCGTCCGCCTCGACCCAAACCGGCACCTCGGGAACATGCACCTGGATCTGATGCCCCTCACCAAACTCCGGGCCATGACGCAGGAGCAGCGCGGTGTCATTGACCGCGCGGCTCAGGTCGAAACGTCGGCTGGAGATCTGTTGCGGGCGCGCATACGCGAGGAACGACTTGATGGTGTCATTCAACCGGCCTGACTCCCGCAACACGATGTCCATCAACTGAGCCTGCTCGGCGCTCAACGGCAGCTCCTGACGCAGGATCTGGATCGAGCCCGACATGGAGGCCAGTGGGTTGCGGATCTCGTGTGCGATCCCGGCGGCCATCTCGCCCACTGCCGCGAGTCGCTCCTGCGCGGCGGCCTTGCGCTGCAACCGACGGGTCTCGGTGACGTCCTGGAACAAGAACAGGAACCCGGCCCGACCATCCGGTGTGATGAGCGGCGCAGCGCTGAGTCCGAGCTCGATCTGGCGACCACCCGGTCTGGTGAACCGCAAGTCGGCCCGCCGACTGCCCTTCACCGTCCCCTCGAGCGCTCTCTCGAACGCCGGCGGAAGCTGGAGCAGCTCGAAGGCCCGCCGACCAAAGGCCTCCTCGCCCGCCAGACCTGTGATGTGTGTCGCCGCCCCGTTGAAAGTCAGCACATGTCCGTGCTGGTCCGTGGTCGCCAGCCCGCTGGTCAGACTCTCGATGACATGCTGATTGAACGCTTGCAGGTCGGCAATCTCGGTCGACGCTCTAGCCAGACTGGCATCGGCAGTCCGCAGACGCTCGGCGAGATAGCCGCTGAACACCGCCACGGCCAGGAACCCGAAGATGTCGAGGCCTGCCATGTAGCAGGCGAGCGTCCAGGGCGGAAGAGGCGACTGGCCGATCGCGGGCCACGCGGTGACGAGGAAGTCAAACAGTCCCTGATACTGCCCGACCACCACCGTGGCATAGAGCAACGCGCTCAGCGACCCGACCAGGAGCCCACCCCGCCGGAACTGCAAGATGCTGGCGCCGATGATCGGCAGGGCATACAGGATCGAAAAGTAGCTGGACACCCCACCGGTGAGCAGCACCACCGCCGAGATTACGACAGCGTCGGTCGCCAGCTGTAGGTCGATGAGCCAGCGACAGCGCTCGACCCTCGCGCGGATCAGCAGGAAGGTGGCCGTCAACGCGTAACTGAGCCCGACGAGGAAGAAGAATGGTGTGACGGGCCAGAGGTCAGGCGTGCGGAGCTGTACCAATGCGCCCGATCCGAGTAGGATCGTGACCGTCATAACCCGCACGGCGGCGAGCCACAGCAGCTTCCGTCGCAGCGGCGATCTGACCTGTCTGGACGAGTCCGTCATCCCAGCACCATCACGATCGACCTGACGGCCCTAACGGGGCCGGCTGACGAAGGTGGCGAAGCCTGCCTGCTTCTCCTGCCTCCGGCCACCCGTTCCCTTCGAGCAACGCCCCCCTACCCCGCCATCCGGCTGATCAGGTCGAAGATCGGCAGATACATCGCGATAACAATGCCACCCACAACCACCCCCAGAAAAGCGATCATGATCGGCTCGAGCAGCGTCAGCATGCCTGCCACCGCCGTATCGACCTCATCTTCGTAGAAGTCGGCAATCTTGCTTAGCATGGTGTCCAGCGCGCCGGTCGCCTCGCCGACGTTGATCATCTGCGTCACCATCGGCGGGAAGACACCCGTATCGCGCAGCGGTCCAGACACCGTCTCACCCCGCTCGATCGCTCCCCGGGTCACCATGACGGCATCCTCGATAATGGCGTTGCCGGCGGTACGGGCCGTAATCTCGAGCCCTTCGAGAATCGGCACCCCGGAGCCGAGCAAGGTCGCTAGGGTCCGGCAGAAACGGGCGACAGCCACCTTGCGGATAATCACACCCAGCACCGGCACCTTGAGCAAGACGCCGTCAACGACCCGACGCCCATTGTGGGTTGCATAGAACTGCCGGAACGCGAAGACGAGTGCGACGCCACCGACGATGACGAACGGCATGAAGGTCACCAGCGAGTTGCTGAGCGCGATGACGACGCGCGTAGGCAGCGGCAGAGTGGCGCCCAGTCCGGCGAACAGATCGGCGAATGTCGGGATGACCTTCCAGAGGATCGCGGCCACCACGATGGCGGCAATCGACATGACCGCGATCGGGTAGGTCATGGCGGACTTGACCTGCGCCTTGAGCTTGACGTTCTTCTCGATATAGGTGGCGAGCCGTTTCAGAATCGTGTCGAGGATGCCCCCGGCCTCGCCGGCCGCCATCATATTGGTATACAGCGCGTCGAACGCCTGCGGGTGCTTCCGCATCGCTTCCGCCAACCCGGAGCCCCCTTCGACGTCAGACCTGGTCTTCAGAATAATCGTGCTGAAGTTCTTGTCTTCCTCCTGTTTGCCGAGAATATCCAGACACTGCACCAGCGGGAGGCCGGCGTCGATCATCACGGAGAACTGCCGTGTGAAGATCGCCAGGTTCTTGGATGGCACCGCCTTGCCGCGACGCAGCTTCTTGGTCGCGCGTGATCCTCCAGCGACAGCGTCGATCTTGGTCACCAGGACCTGCTCCCGGCGCAGAGCCGACACTGCCGCGTCGATCGTATCGGCGATCCGCTGGCCGCTCACCGACTCACCGGCGCGTGTCCTGCCCGAATAGGCGAAGGTAGGCATCGTATGTTCCTCGTGTCATCTAGCTCCTGGGGCGCTGGGCCACCGGAGCTCAGTTTCTCGGTCTCACTACCGTGCTCTAGCCGGCGGCCGGATGGCCTGGCGGGTCGTCCCTGGCTGGCCTGGCCGCCCCGGCCGACCAGCCCCCCCCACAACCCCTGCGCCGCGCTGGACGATGTCCCGCAGCTCGTCCTGCATGGACGACGCCGCCAACGCGGTCTCCATCGAGATACGCCGGAGCTTGACCAACGTCGCCAGCGACTGGTTCATCGTCTGCATCCCGATCTTGTCCTGCCCCGCCTGCATGACGGAGTAGAGCTGGTGGATCTTGTCCTCGCGAATCAGATTGCGGATCGCCGGTGTCGGAATCATCACCTCGGTCGCGACGACACGCCCGGACCCGGTCAGCTTGGGCAGCAGGGACTGACACATGATGCCTTCGAGCACGAGCGACAGCTGGGTGCGCACCTGAGCCTGCTGTCCCTCTGGAAAGACGTCGATGATCCGGTTAATCGTCTGATACGCGGAGTTCGTATGCGCAGTGGCGAACGTCAAGTGACCCGTCTCGGCGATGCGCAATGCCGACTCGATCGTCTCGAGGTCCCGGAGCTCCCCGATCAGCACCACATCCGGGTCCTCGCGCAACGCGGCGCGCAGGGCGGGTGCGAAGCTCTCCGTATCGCTGTTCACTTCACGTTGGTTGACGAGGCAGCTCTTGTGATGATGGATGTATTCGATCGGGTCCTCAATCGTCAGAATGTGCGCCCGCCGCTCAGCGTTGATCTTGTCGATCAGCGCTGCCAGGGTCGTGCTCTTCCCACACCCGGTGGGCCCGGTCACCAGCACCAGGCCTCTGGGTCGCTCGGCCAACCGCTCCATGATCGGCGGGAGCCCCAGCTCCTTGACGCTCCGGATCTCCTCTGGAATCAGCCGGTACACAGCCGCCACTGCGCCACGCTGCCGGAAGACGTTACAGCGGAAGCGCGCGATCCCGTTGATACCGAACGAAAGATCGAGCTCGGACTCTTCCTCGAACCGCTTCTTCTGGCTATCGGTCAGCACACTGTAAACAAGCTGTTTCGTCTCGGCGGCAGCCAATGGCGGCAGTTCCAGACGCCGGAGGTCACCGTCGACTCGGACCTGTGGGGGCGAGTCGGTGGTGATGTGCAGGTCGGAGGCATCGAGATCGACTGTGGTCTTGAGCAGCTCTGGCAACGTTGGCATCATCAACTCTCCTTGCCGAACGGTTCGACTCCGCGCCACGCGACACTCATTTCACCGTCTCCTTCAAGACCTCCTCGATGCTGGTGTGGCCCGCGGCCACCTTGCGAAGTCCGCTGGCCCGCAACGTCAGCATCCCGAGGTCGATGGCCTTGCGCCGCAACTCGAGCGTCGACGCCCCCAGCAGCACCATCTCGTTGATCTCGTCGTTGATCTCCATCACTTCGTACAGTCCGATCCGCCCCTTGTACCCAGTGTCGTTGCACTGGTCGCAACCCACACCCTTGCACGGCACGACCGTGTCGGCCTCGGCCGGGCTGAATCCGATCTCTTCGAGGGCGGGGGGCGGCGTTGGTTGCTCCTCACTGCAGTTGGTACAGACGCGACGCACCAGACGCTGCGCGCAGATCAGATTGACGGCGCTGGCAACCAGAAACGGCTCGATCCCCATGTTCATCAACCGATTGACGGTGCTCGGCGCGTCGTTGGTGTGCAGCGTCGACAGGACGAGATGGCCAGTAAGCGCCGCCTTGACTGCGATTTCAGCAGTCTCGAAGTCGCGGATCTCACCAACCAGAATCACGTTCGGGTCCTGTCGCAGAAAGGACCGCAGCGCCGCGGCAAAGTTCAACCCGATGTTCTCGCGCATCTGCACCTGGTTGACGCCGGTAATATTGAACTCGACCGGGTCCTCCGCGGTCATGATGTTGGTGGCGGGCGTGTTGATCTGGGCGATCGCCGAGTAAAGCGTATTGGTCTTCCCGCTGCCGGTGGGTCCGGTGACGAGGACGAGCCCCCATGGTCGGTCGATGGCCGCCTTCAACTTCGACAACGAGTCGGGTTCGAACCCGAGCTTCGTCATGTCGAGCATCAGCTTGCTCTGGTCGAGCAGTCGCATCACGATCTTCTCGCCAAACAAGGTGGGCAAGCAGGACACCCGGAAGTCGATCTCCTGGGTGCCCCCGTCGGAGCTCAACCGCAGCTTGATCCGGCCGTCCTGCGGGAGGCGCTTCTCGGCGATGTCGAGCTTCGCCATAATCTTGAGCCTGGAGGTAATCGCGTCTCGAAACTTCAGCGGCGGCACCATCACGTTGTACAGGGTGCCGTCAATTCGATAGCGAATCCGGTACTCCTTCTCGTAGGGCTCGATATGGATGTCGCTGGCGCCCTTTTGGATAGCCGAGGCCAGCACGACGTTGACCAGCCGGACGACCGGTGCCTCGCCGCCTTGCTGCTCGAGTGTGAGGACATCGACGTCCTCCATCTCGTCGAGCACCTCGACGTCGTCGTCCCCGAGCTGGGGCATCTCCTCGAGCGCTTTGTTCGCCAGCTCCAGCTGACTCTCGCTCGTATCCTGGCCCTCTGCGCCGGCGGCGCTGGGGTAGTAGCGGTCGAGGGCCGCCACGATGGCGGTCTGTGACGCGACGACCGGCTCCACGCGGTAGCCGGTCATGAACGTGATGTCATCGACCGCAAAGACGTTCGTTGGATCGGACATCGCGATCGTCAGCGTCGCGCCGGCGCGGCTGACCGGCACGATCTCGTATTTCTGAGCGGTCGCGGCCGGCACGAGCTTGATGACGCCGGCGTCGATGTCGAACTGGGAGAGGTCGATGGAGGGCACGCCGTATTGCTTGCTGAGAAGAGACGCGATCTCTCCGTCTTGCACGAAGCCGAGCTTCACGAAGTTGTAGCCGAGCTTGCCCCCATTAGACTTCTGCAGCTCGAGCGCCTCCTCGAGCTGTGCCGGGGTGATGCGCTGCTCCTTGAGGAGCAATTCTCCAATTCGAACGGCCATGGTCGTCAGCGTTGGTGGAAAAACCTAATCTCACTTACTTGGCGACAATAATTATACAAATGTGACGAATATTGTCTATAACAATTCACAAACCAAGCTCATACGAGCGAATAGTCTCAAGTAAATGTCTCTATTTAAAAGTATTTAGTAGATATTCATTGATTTGAATACATGACACAAATTAGTCCAATAAAGAGATCGTTAGGCACCTGGTAATGTAATCGGCGCGAGGCACACCGAGCCCCAGTCCACAGGGTCGCCCCAGGAGATGGTCACTGAGCGATTCTAGAGTCTAGATGCGGGAGGTTCGAGTCCGCGAACGCGCGGCGGCGGCGAGTGTCCTTACCGCGGGCAGGATTTCGCGAGTCGGCCGACGAAATCAGAGTCCGACGCGAGTGGAGATGCCCCAGCCCCGGTCGCCATCATCCCGACCACCCGTCGCCTGTCCGTCCAGCCAGACACCGGACAGCATCTCCACACTGACACCGAGCGCGCCAACCAGCTCAGGGTCATCGTCCTTCATGTTGACGCGGCCCCCGGCCCGCACGACGATCCAGCCCAACCACTGCTCGGCGCCCACCGCGATGGCACGACGGGGACCCGCGGGGGCGGGCGTCGTGTCCAGATCGATGTCCACGGCGACGACGAGCGACTCAGTGGGACGCACCGCGAGACCGGCGCGAACCTGCCGACGGAGCCTGACCGCAGGACCGTCAGTGACGTCGAACTCGGGCTCCCTGAGATTCCGCCCGACGAGCCCGACCTTGACCGGACCGACACCGAACATGACGCCCACGTCGAGGTCGAAGCTGGTGGTCGACCGACCCATCAGCCCGGACGTCTGGTCGAGCAACGCTCTGATCGGCGCCGCACCGCTACCAGAGCCCAGCGCCGAGGTGCCGCGCACCGCCTTCACCACCGTAGCGACTGTCAGACCCGGTCCAAAAGGCTGCACCATGGTGATGCCCGCGTGGTGGGTGACGAGCGACGTCAGGGCTGCGGTGTTGTCCTCAGCGATGCCGTTCCCGGTTACCCGATCGACCTGCCACGAACGCAGACGGTAATAGCTCAAACCGAGGCTCGGGGTGGCGAGCGATGCAAATGTGGTGAGGTTGCTGGTCCCGACTCGACGTGTCGGATCTGGGTCGAGACGCGTGTCGATCCGTTGCACGTCCAGCACGGCACTGAAGAACACGTCGGGCAGACCGGCCGGGTTCCAGTAGTTCGCGGTAGCGTCGTCGGCGACCGCCACGAACGCCCCGCCCATGCCAAGCGCCCGCACACCGACGGTCTCGAACACCTGAGCCTGTACGGGCCCCGACCACACAATCAGGAGAAGTGGAACCCACAGGGGGACGCAGCGGGACACGGGACGGGACATCCTGGTTCCGGAGGACCGGGCGCAATTCCCCGCACTCATCCGACGAGCACGGCCACGGCGATGACGGTTGTCCAAAGCCCCTTCTTGTCGCCGACTGCGGTCTGGGTGACGTTCTGCGTCCGCACGATCTGGTTGGACAGCCGATAGACTTCCTTCTTCTCGTCCCAGCTCTTGTCGGGGTCGAAGTCGAGCCCCAGGGTAGTCGCGAGCATTTCGGCCGCCAGTTCCTCGGCATAGTCGCCCGCAGTTTCCTCGTTCTCGCCGAAACTGTGGTGCTCCGACAGATACCCGAACAGCTTGCGGTCACGCGGGATGGCGACCCCAATTGTCGCAGCGATGAGCCGGTGGGGCTCACGGGTGGCAGCCTCCGACATCACCACGAAGGTCACCTGTCCGGGTTTCACCTTGGCCACGCCAGCGGTCCTGGACAAGATCCGGCAACCGGGAGGAAAGATGCTGGACACGCGCACGAGGTTGCAGGCGGCGATGCCGGCCGACCGCAGCGCCAACTCGAACGACGTCAGCTTCTCCCGGTGCTTGCCGACGCCCTTGGTGAAGAACAGCTCTTTGGGAACGAGTCCAATCACATCACACCCCGGAGGGTCCTGTCAGCGTGGCACGGCCGTGATCTAGCCGTCTCCCCAGTGCACAACCTACAGTGCGATCGCTGCAAGAGTCAACAGATGGTGGCCGGCACGGCGTTTCTCGCCGCCCGGCGCCGTCAGCACGGCGCCCTGCCGAAGGATGGTGATGACGGCCAACTAGCCCGAAATGCCCGTGCGGCGGGATTTGATGAGTCGCTGGCTGTCGTCCGGGGGCAAGAAAAGCTACTGGATCGGTGAACAACCGGCGCCCGATCTGCGTATTTATCAATGGTAGCGTGTGTTCGCACGACGACGAATGCAGGCAGCCCGAGGTAAGGCACAAGATGTTGGTGTGTGTTCCCGCGAAGGCCCAATTGGCCGTCATGCCTCCGCGGCGTAGCGCACTGACGACAGCCCTCTATGACCAGCACGCCCGACGACGTGACGCACGTTCCCGATACACGCCACCCCGGATTGGTGTCGCGGCTCCTAGGCGTGCTGTTCTCGCCGCGCCAGACGTTCGGCGCCGTCGTCGCACGCCCGCGGTGGCTTGGGGCTCTGATTGTCGTTGCGTTGACGATGGCGGGCGCCCGCGGCTGGCTGGTCAGCACGGAAGTCGGGCAACAGGCGCTGCTCGAGCAGCAGGTTGGCGCAATGGAGTCGTTTGGGGTCACGGTGTCGGACGAAATGTACGATCAACTGGCCCAGGGGCTCGACAATGCCACGTACTTCACCGCCGGGTCGGTGCTCGTATTCATCCCCCTCGTGACGCTGATCCAAGCCGGCGTGGTCTGGACGGTCTGTTATGTGCTGTTGGGCGCCCACACGCCGTTTCGCGCCATGTATGCGGTCGTCGCACATGCGGGCGCCGTCAATATCGTGCAGCAGCTCTTCGTGGTGCCACTGAACTACACGCGCGGCGTGATGAGCAACCCGACGACCCTGGCAGTGTTTTTCCCGATGCTCGAAACCGGCACGTTTGCGCAACGGTTTCTGGGCATGATCGACTTGTTCCTCGTCTGGCAACTGATGGTGCTCTCGATCGGCGTCGCGGTGCTCTATGGCCGGCGCACTGGCCCGATCGCCGCCACGTTCTACACCCTGTATGCCGTCATCGCGGTCGTCGTCTCGTTTGTCATGATCCGAATTGGAGGTTGAGTCGTTGACCGGTCTTCGCAAAGCCATTCTCATCGTCGCGGTCCTCGGGGTCGGCGGCGCCCTTGTGTACTTCAACCTCTCGTTCGAACGAGCGACCGGCCCGGAAGTGGAGGTGGAGGCGATCGGACGTCGGAGCTTGGAGGCAATCGTCTCTGCATCCGGCACCATCGTGCCCCAACTCACCGTGGACATCAGCGCCGACACGATGGGACGAGTGACCAGGCTGGAATTCAATGAAGGCGACCGGGTCAAACGCGGGCAGTTTCTCCTCGAAATCGACCCCGAGACCCTGCGATCAGCGGTCGACCGCGGCGAGGCGTCGCTGCGGGCGTCGCGGTCATCTCAGCGACAGCTCGAGGTCGGGGTCGAAACGGCCCGCGTGACCCTCGAGCTGGCTCGCGATAATCTGGAGCGGCAGGAGAATCTTTGGGAGCTCAGGCTTGTTTCGAGGGAGACCTACGATCAGGCGGTCACCGACGTCGTGCTTCGTGAGACAGAGCTGCGGGCGCGTGAGGTCGACGTGGCAACCCAGATCGAGCGGATCAGCCAGGAAGAGGCAAACCTGGATAGCGCCCGCTACGAGCTCACGAAAGTGACGATCACGTCGCCGTTCGCCGGTGTGGTCACGCGGCGCAATATCGAAGAAGGCGAGACGGTGGTCGTCGGCACCATGAACAACGCCGGCACCGTGCTGGCCACCATCGCGGACCTGTCGGTGATCGAGGCCGAGGTGGAGGTTGACGAGACCGACGTCCCGAGCATCGAGCTGGGCCAGGCGGCAGAGGTGACGATCGACGCCTTGCCGGGCCTGAGCTTTAGCGGGATCGTCACCGAGATCGGGAACAGCCCGATCCAGGCGTCGCAGGGCGCCGGGACCCAGGCGACGATCTTCAAGGTCGTCGTGACCCTGGACCACGAAATCCCCAGCGTTCGCCCTGGATTCACGTGCACCGCCGACATCACAACCGCCATTCGCTCCGACACACTGGCGATCCCGATTCAGGCCACCACGGTACGAGAGCGGGTACTCGACACGCACGGCAACATGGTACGAGACGAGCCTGATCCGCGGGAACGCCGGGACGAACGGGACGTCTCGCGTGAGGTCCTCCCGCCGGGGTTCACCGAGGAAGACATCGAGGGCATCTTTGTCGCTCGCCAGGGTCGCGCGGTGTTCCTGCCGGTCGAGACCGGTATCGCCGGCGAGCGCTACTTCGAGGCCTTGAGCGGGGTAGAGGTGGGCGACCTCGTCATTACCGGCCCGTTCAGCGAGGTGCGCAACCTCGAGGACGGGGACGCGATCAGGGTGGTCGACAGTGCGTCGAGCCGCTGATCTGACCGGCATCGCCCTGCAGGCGATCTGGGCGAACAAGCTCCGGTCCTTCCTGACGATCCTCGGTAACATCGTGGCCGTGGGCTCGATTATCGCCGTCGTGTCTCTGATCCAGGGGGTCAACGACGAGGTAGGCGGCCTCATAGTCTCGGAGTTTGGCGCCGACTCGTTCACGGTCGAGCGGGTCGGACTGGTCACGACCGAGGCGGAAATCGAGGCGACACGCGGCAATCCGCGCATCTCTTTGGACGACGTCCTGGCGATCGAGCGATTCAGCACGCACCTGGGCGCGATCATGGCGCAGTCGAGCCGTCGCGGCGAGGTGCGCTATCGTGACCGCCTGCTCGAGAGCGTGCAGATCAGGGGCGTCACGCGCGACTACCTCGAGTTTCCGACCTTCACCGCCGAGCAGGGCCGCCTGTTCAGCCGGACCGAGACCGATCACAATCGCGCTGTCGCGGTGCTCGGCTTTGACACGGCTGAACGGCTCTTCGATCAAGCGGATCCACTCGAACGCACGATAAAGGTGCAGGGTGTCCACTTCCGCGTCGTCGGGGTCAGCGAATCGACCGGCACCACCTTCGGACAGTCGCAGGACGAGTTCGTGATTGTTCCGATGGGACGGTTTCGCAAGCTGTTCGGGTCGCGGCCATCGCTGACACTGATGGCACGGCCGGAGACCCCAGAGCAGCTCCAACGGGCCATCGACGAAGCGACAGTGGCCCTGCGAATCGAACGTCGGCTGCGCCCAGCCGAGGACGACGATTTCGGTCTTTTCACGTCGGACACGGTGCTGGGCATCTACGAACAGGCGACGACCGGCATCTTCGCGGTGCTCGTCGGCATCGTCGCGCTGTCGCTGGTCGTCGGCGGCATCGTCATCATGAACATCATGCTGATGGTTGTATCCGAACGCACCCGGGAGATCGGACTGCGCAAGGCGCTTGGCGCGCGCAAGCGGGATCTGCTCTGGCAGATCCTGGCCGAGTCGGTCATCCTCTCCGTGCTGGGCGGACTGGTCGGCACAGGGTTGGGTTTCGGCGTGGCTATGGCGCTCAGCTCACTGACCCCGGTGCCCGCAGCCGTCCACCTGTGGTCGATCGTGCTCGGGATCTCGATGGCAGCTGTCGTCGGGGTGTTCTTCGGGCTGTATCCCGCGTCGCGCGCCGCCGCGCTCGATCCGATCACGGCGCTCGGCCGCAACTAGTCATGGCAAGTCCCCTCCGCACCGGCCTGTTCGGCGAAATCGTTGCGATGGCGCTGGCGACGCTCCGCGAGCAGAAGATGCGCTCTGGGCTGACGGTGCTCGGTATCGTCATCGGCATCATGTCGATCGTCGGCAGCACGTCGCTTATCCGCGGGCTCGACCAGTCGCTGCGGGAAAGCATCGAGTCGATGGGGGCGGACACGATCCTGATGGTGAAGTTCGGTGCCGTCAGCATGGGTTCCGGCCGCGAGCTGACCGAGCTGCTGCGACGCCCAAACCTGACGCCGGACGACGCGGACGCGATTGAGGAACAGACCGACTCGCTGGCATCGGTCACCATCGTGCTCGGCCAGGGCGGCAACCCGACACGCGCGCGCGTCTACTATCAATCTGAACGCACGAAGCAGATCAGCGTCTTTGGATCGACAGCCAACTACGCTGAAGTATTCCAAGCCGACATCGTCGAAGGCCGGTTCTTCACGCCAGGTGAAACACGTCGACGGGCGCCGGTGGTCCTGCTCGGTCAAACGCCGTATCTCGCGTTGTTCCCAAACATCGACCCGATCGGCAAGCAGGTGCGACTGGGTGACACCCGTTACACCGTCATCGGCGTGGTCGGTCCCACACCCAGCCCCGGCGGGTTCAACATGGGTCAGGACGACTTCGTCATCATCCCGCACACGAGCTATCAGAAGCAGTTCGGAATCCGTGCCCAACGGATGTTCGGCGGCGAGATGCGTGCCGTGATGATCGCGGCCGTGCCGCGTGCCGACGTGGACCGGGAAGTCGCGCTGGCCGACATCGAGCAGGTGATGCGCATCAGGCACAGGTTGCGACTCGACGAAGAGAACGACTTCGAGCTGATGACCCAGGACGCGATCCTGGCGTTGTGGGACCAGATCAGCGGCGCGACGTTTCTCTCGCTGGTCGTCATTTCGTCGATCGCGCTGATGGTGGGCGGCATTGGCGTCATGGCCATCATGACCATCTCGGTCACCGAACGCACACGCGAAATAGGCACCCGCCGAGCGATCGGCGCGAAGCGAAAAGAGATCCTCTGGCAGTTCCTGCTCGAGGCGTCGTTCCTGACGGCGGTGGGCGGTGTGATCGGCATCCTCCTGGGTAGCGGTATCGGTGTCGGGGTCCACTACGCCACCGGCTTCCCGATCTCGCTGCCATGGTGGTCGTTCGCGCTCGGCCTCGGTTTCTCGGCATCGGTTGGCATCGTGTTCGGACTGTTCCCCGCCATCAAGGCCTCCACGCTCGACCCCATCGAAGCTTTGCGTTACGAGTAGGTTTTCCTGGCGCGCCGCCCGGCTGGACGGCGTTGCTGCCTCGGTCACAGCCCGGGCTCGCACCTGCGAGCCCCGCGGATGCGGAGTGGGGCTCTCGGGGTCCCCGCGTAGCGTTCGCGTGGGGTTCGGGGCGAAGCCTCGTCTGCGGAAAGCCCCTTGCCAGCCGGGCGGCGCACCAGGAAAACCCCTTGGTGCCATTTGCTCCACCTGGACGGCGTTGCTGCCTCGGTCAAGGGCTACGCCGCGCCCGCGTGGGGTTCGGGGCCATGCCCTCCGGCTCCCTTCTGCCTTCCGACTCCTGACTTCTGACTTCTCGGGCACATCCTCCCCTTGAGCAGGGTCTCGGAGTCGCATAGGATTGGGGTTTCGCCCTGCGCGAGCGGGTCGGGCCAGACGTCCGAATCCGCCAGGAGGATAGTCGAGCTATGAAGGTCTACGACGCGGATCACATCCGCAACGTGGCGCTGGTCGGGCACAGCGGCGCCGGCAAGACTCAGCTGGTGTCGGCGCTGCTGTTCGATACCGGTGCGGTGAACAGACTCGGTCTAGTCGACGACGGCACCACGGTGACCGATTTCGACGAGGAGGAGGTCTCCCGCAAGCACACGCTTTCGGCGGGCACGGCGGTCGCCGAATGGAACAAGACGAAGATCAACCTGATCGACACGCCGGGGATGGCGAACTTTTTCAGTGACGCGCGCTCGGCGCTGCGGGTTGCCGATGCCGCGATCGTGGTCGTAGATGCCGTCGCGGGCACCGAAGTACTGACCGAGAAGGTGTGGACCGCCACCGAGGAACTCGGGCTGCCGTGTCTCGTCGTGCTCAACCGACTCGACCGCGAGCGAGCGAGCCTGTCACGCTCGCTCGCATCGCTGCACGAGGCCTTTGGTCGCACGATTGTGCCGATCCAGCTGCCGATTGGGGAAGAGAAAGACTTTCGCGGGGTGGTGAACCTCATCGCCATGAAAGCGATCACGTTCAGCACCGATGGCCGTGGCACCCCCACGGTCGGCGACGTTCCGACCGAACTGGCCGAGGCGGCTGGCACCGCTCGAGAGGCGTTGATCGAGCTGGTGGCCGAAGCGGACGACGAGCTGATGGAGAAGTTCTTCGAGGCGGGGACGCTCACGCAGGAGGAGCTAGAGGCCGGGCTCAAGACCGCCGCCGCCGGCCGTCACGTCTTCCCGCTGGTGTGCACGTCGGCCACCGCCAACCTCGGTATCCAGCCACTGCTCGATACCATCCTCGCTTTCGTGCCCTCCCCACTACAGCGGACATTGCCCGTGATCGATGCGACCACCGACGAACCAGCTTCCTACGACCCGGGCGCCAGCGCGACCGCAGCGCTGGTCTGGAAGACGATCGCAGACCCCTTCGCCGGACGGATCACGATGTTTCGTGTGGCAACGGGGTCGTTGAAGTCGGACTCGACGATCCAGAATGTCAGCACTGGCAATGCCGAGCGTGTGGGCAGCGTCACCGTGATGCAGGGCAAGGAGCAGGACAGCGTCGCTGAAATCAAGGCGGGTGATCTGGGCGCCGTCGCCAAACTAAAGGAAACGCGCATAGGCGACACCCTGGCTGCCAAGGACACGGCCTGGCGCTTCCGCCCGTTTCAGTTCACCGAACCGGTGCTCTCCTACGCCATCGAGCCAAAGAGCCGGGGCGACGAGGAGAAGATCAGTACGGCGTTGCAGCGGTTGCAGGAGGAGGACCCGACGATCCGGTATGCGCGCGACCCACAGACCGCGCAGCTGCTCCTATCGGGTCAGGGACAGCTGCACATCGAGGTGACGGTCGCCAAGCTCAAACGACGGTTCGGCGTGGAGGTCAACCTCAACCTGCCACGCATCCCGTATCGCGAGACCATCAAGGCAGCCACCGAGGCGCACGGCCGTCACAAGAAGCAGACGGGCGGACACGGCCAGTTTGGCGACTGCAAGATCAAGGTGGCGCCACTCAAGCGAGGGGAAGATTTCCAGTTTATCGACGAAATCTTCGGTGGCTCGATCCCGCGTGGCTTCATCCCCGCGGTCGAAAAGGGCATCCGGGAGGCCAGGGAACGGGGCTATCTGGCCGGCTACCCCATGGTCGATTTCCAGGTCACGCTGTTCGACGGCTCCTTCCATCCGGTCGACTCGAACGAGATGTCGTTCAAGATGGCCGGGCGGCTCGCGTTCAGGGATGCCATGGCACGCGCCAAACCCACCTTGCTCGAGCCGGTGATGAGCGTCGAAGTCTACGCGCCGAGTGACTTCGCAGGCGACCTGATGGGGGATCTGAACGGCCGCCGGGGCCGAATCGGAGGAATGGAGACCCGCGGCGCATCGACATCGATCAAGGCACAGGTGCCCATGTCCGAAATGCTGACCTACGAACAGCAGCTGACATCGTCAACAGGCGGACGCGGCTCCTACCACATGGAATTCTCGCACTACGAAGAAGTGCCGGCGCACATACAGGAAAAGGTGATCTCCGACGCAAAGGCCGCGCGCGGTGAGGCCGCGGAGGAAGAATAGAGAAGGGACGTCGAGGTAAGCCTCATCGCCCCTCTCCGACATGGCTCGAGGGTCTCATCGGTTGAGGGCTACTGTTCAGTGTCGGCGCCCTTCTTCGCGTCGGTCTTCTCACCGCCACGCAGACGCTTCGCCGCCGCACGCAGGCGACCACCGACGCCCTTGGATGATGATGATGACGACGCGCCCGCCGCAGCTTCTCCGGCCGTCCCCGAGCTCTGGTCCGCGTTCGGGTCGTACTCGCTGCCCACGAGCTCAATCTGCGCGACTTCGGCGCAATCGCCCTGTCGCCGCCCGAGATGCAGCACTCGAGTGTAACCACCCGGTCTCGACGAAAACCGGGGCGCGATCGTGTCGAACAGCTTTCTGGCCACCTGTTTGTCGGCCAGATCTCGAGCCACCAGACGACGCGCGTGCAACGCACGAGTAGTGTCGGCGCCATCGGCGAGGCCACGCTTGGCGACCGTGATCAGCCGCTCCACGAAGGGACGCAGCTCCTTCGCCTTCGCCAGGGTGGTATCGATTCGCTCGTGGCGCAACAGCATCTGCGCCTGGTTCCGCAGCGTGGCCAGCCGATGCTCGGTCACGCGCCCCAATTTTCGGTGCGCTACTCGATGACGCATGTCTACCGTCTTTCGTGATCTACGACGTGGAAGCCGGCGAAGCCTGCCGGCTTCTCCTGTCTCCTGTCTCCTGTCTCCTGTCTCCTGACTCCTAGAGCAAACCGCGTCACGCCTCGGTCTCGCTGGCGTCAGCGCCGTCGACGTTTGTCGCCGCCGGCTGGTCGAGCCGCATACCAAGACCCAGCCCCATGCTCTGGAGAATCTCCTTGATCTCGTTCAACGACTTGCGTCCAAAGTTCTTCGTGCGCAGCATCTCGGGCTCGGTCTTCTGGACGAGCTCGCGGATCNTTTGGATGTTCGCGTTCTTCAGACAGTTGTACGACCGAACCGAGAGCTCCAGCTCCTCGACGCTCTTATCGAGATGCTCGTTCGCCACCGGTTGCCCCGTCTCGCCATCCGGATCTGCCGGCATGTCGACCGGCTCTTCCAGGTTGATGAAGATGCTCAAGTGGTCGCGCACCAGCTTCGCACTTAGCGAGATTGCATCGCGTGCGGTGACCGACCCGTCCGTCCAGACGTCAACGGTGAGCTTGTCGTAGTCCGTCGTTTGGCCCAGCCGGGCTGCCTCCACCTGATAGTTGACCTTGCGCACTGGTGAATGCACCGAGTCGACCGGGATCCAGCCGATGCCCAGGTCCTCGTCGAAGTTCTTGTCGGCAGACACGTAGCCCCGTCCCTGCTTCACACGCATTTCCATGTTCAACGAGCCGCCGTCGGCCACAGTGGCGATATGCAGATCCGGTTCGAGGATTTCAACATCGGCATCGGTCTCGAGGTCGGCCGCCTTGACCTCACCCGCCTTGTCCACCCGCAAATAGATGGTCTTCGTCTTTTCCGCGTGCAGCTTTATCGGGATCTGTTTCAGGTTCAAGATGATGTCGATCGCATCCTCCACGACACCCGGAATCGGCGAAAACTCGTGAAGCACGTTGTCGATCTTGACGCTCGTGACTGCGGCCCCCTCAATGGCCGACAGCAGGACGCGGCGCAACGCATTGCCGACGGTTGTTCCGAAACCGCGTTCGAACGGCTGCGCATAGAACCGACCGAACCGATCCGTCAGCGTCTCGGCGTCGAACTCCAGCCGTTTGGGTCGCTGGAAGCCTTTCCACAACATCGAGTGAATCCTTTCTCTATCCGGAACCGGCCGGGTCCGCTGCCCGGTGGTGCACGCGTGTTCGGCTACTTTGAATACAGCTCGACGATCAGCTGCTCCTGCACAGGCAGGTTGATCTGATCCCGAGTCGGCAACGTAGTGACCCTGCCGGTCATGGCGTTGGCGTCGAACTCGAGCCACTCGGGGATACCACGGCCCTTGACCTCCTCCATCGCGTACAGAATCGACGCCTTCTTGTTGCTGCGCTCCTGCACGCTCACTGCGTCACCGGTCTTGAGCGAATACGAGGGCACATCGGCGCGTTTGTCGTTCACGCGGAAGTGCCCGTGCCGCACGAGCTGTCTGGCCTGTGGTCTCGACGTCGCCAAACCGAGGCGGTAGACCACGTTGTCCAGGCGGCGCTCGAGCAGCTGCAAGAGAGTCTCGCCGGTGATTCCGCGCTGACGCTCCGCCGCGGCGAAGTAGCGCCGAAACTGACTCTCGAGCACGCCGTAGGTGCGCTTGACCTTCTGCTTCTCACGAAGCTGCAGGCCGTAGCCCATCACTTTTTGGGGACGGCGTCGACGCCCCTGCTGACCGGGTGGGACGTTTCGTTTTTCGATGGCGCACTTTTCCGCGTAGCATCGCTCACCCTTCAGGAAGAGCTTCATGCCCTCCCTCCGGCAAAGCCGGCATACGGGTCCTGCGTATCGTGCCATGCTGATCGTTCTCCTCGCGTCGACCGTCTTCCCAGCTATACTCGACGTCGCTTCGGCGGACGGCATCCATTGTGCGGGATGGGCGTCACATCGCGGATCGACTTGACGCTCATGCCGACCGACGCCTGCAAGGCGCGGATCGCCGATTCTCGCCCGCCACCCGGGCCCTTCACCCGGACATCAACACTTCGCATCCCAACGGCCTTGGCGCCGTGACCGGCCCGAATCGCGGCCTGCGTCGCCGCAAACGGCGTCCCTTTGCGCGAACCCCGGAACCCGATGCCTCCGGCGCTCGACCACGCCACCACGTTGCCCTCAGTGTCGGCAATCGTGATGATCGTGTTGTTGAACGACGCCTGGATGTGCACGATACCGTGGTGCACAACACGCTTTTCGCGCTTNTTCTTGAACGTCTTCTTGCGCTTCCCCGCAGGTTTCTTTGGCGGCGGAATCGACGCGTCGACCGTCTCCAGCTTTGCCATTCGCCAACAGTCCTTTCTCGACCGTCCTCATGCTCACCCGGGCCACCCAGCGAGCATCAAATATCAGATGTCAGGTGCTCCGCTTCTTGGCCACCGCGCCTTTGCGCGGCCCCTTGCGCGTGCGCGCGTTGGTCTGCGTACGCTGTCCCCGCACGGGCAGGTTTCGGCGATGGCGCAGGCCACGATAGCAGCCGATTTCCATCAATCGCTTGATGTTCATCGTGATCTCCTTGTGGAGATCACCCTCGACGCGTCCTTGTTCCTCGATGACCTGGCTAATCTTGCGCACCTCGTCCTCGGAGAGGTCCTTGATGCGCACGTCCGGGGCGACCCCGGCCTCTTTCAGAATCACACCAGCGCGATGGTCTCCGATGCCGAAGATATACGTCAGCCCGGTTTCAATGCGCTTGGTTCGTGGAAGATCGACACCTGCAATTCGAGCCATCGTCCTACCTCACCCTTGCCGCTGTTTGTGCTTGGGGTTCGGGCAGATCACGCGCACCACACCGTGACGCCGCACGACCTTGCACTTGTCACACATCCGTTTCACCGATGTCCGAACCTTCATGCCCCACTCCCCCGACGGGTAATTCGCCCGCGCTTCCTATTCTGCGTCGTCAACTCAACGGTCACGCGGTCACCCGGCAACAACCGCACGAAATTGCGCCGCGGCGATCCGTCAACATGCGCCACGATCCGGCGGTTCGAGTCGTCGAGACGCACCGCAAACAGCGCGTCCGGAAGCTGTTCCACCACGACTCCCAGATATGCGTCGTCGGCACCACTCATGGCAGGCTCCCGCCGTCATCGATCACAGCCATCAACAATCAGCATCAGCATCAGCTGCGCGGAGAAGACGCCAGCTCAGGCTCTGCGGCCTCCCGTCCCTCCAACGCCGCCACAGGTCCATTCTCATCGGCGGCGGACCGCGTCAGCACCTCCGGTCCGTCACTGGTTACGGCCACCGTGTGCTCGAAGTGCGCCGACAAGCTGCCATCCCGAGTCACCGCGGTCCACCCGTCGCCAAGCACCTTCACCGAGGGATTCCCCATGTTGACCATCGGCTCGATTGCCAACACCATACCGGCCGCGAGCCGTGGTCCACGACCTGGCTCACCGTAATTGGGAATCTGCGGCTCCTCATGCAACTTGGCGCCGATACCGTGGCCAACGAACTCGCGCACGACCGAGAACCCATGCGCCTCGACGTGCCGCTGCACCGCGTAACCAATGTCGGAGACATGGCCTTTCACCTGCACCTGCTCCATGGCCAAGTCGAGCGCTTCTCGTGTCACACGCAGCAAGTCGGCCGCGCGGTCTGAAATCGAACCCACAGGCACCGTAATCGCCGAGTCGCCGTAGAACCCGTCGAGCACGACTCCCATGTCGAGGGAGACGATGTCGCCATCGGCGAGCGGCGTCGCATCCGGGATACCGTGCACGACCGCCTCATTGACCGACGCACACAGGGTCGCCGGGAACCCCTGGTAACCCTTGAACGCGGGCACCGCACCGGCCTCCCGAATCTGCCGTTCCGCGACCGTGTCCAGCTCCTTGGTGGTCACTCCCGGCGCGACCAGCCGACGGAGCTCTGCGAGCACCGCCGCGACCAGCGCGTTGGCCACACGCATACGCTCCAGCTCGGCCGGCGATTTGCACACGATCATCCGGCGGCTCCCTCGGACACCGGGCTCCCGACCGACACGCCCGCGTCCACGTCGTCCACTGCCGCCGCCAGTGCTGCCGACACGGCGGCCTGGTCCTGATGTCCGTCGATGGCACGAAACGTCGGACGGCTCGAGTAGTAGTCGACAAGTGGTCTGGTCGCCTCGGCATACACCCGCAACCGCTCCCGGACCACCGTTTCGGTATCGTCGCTCCGGAGCACCAGCTCGCCGCCGCACTTCTCGCATCGGGGTATTGCCACTTCGGCCACGCTGGCAGCGACGCTCACCGGCGTCCCACATTGCCCGCACACCCGGCGCCGCGCCAGCCGCTCGACCAGCGCGTCGTCCGGCACCGCGATATCGACCACGGTGAGTGCACCGTGTCCCGTCATGATCTCGTCGAGCGCCGTGGCCTGCGCTACCGTGCGCGGGAAGCCGTCGAGCACGAATCCACCGGCGGCATCTGGGCGCGCGAGTCGCTCTCGCACGATGGCGATCATCAGCTGGTCGTCGACCAGACCTCCGGCCTCTATCGTCGCCTTGGCACGCTGCCCCAACTCGGACCCGGACTGCACCGCATCGCGCAAGATGTCTCCGGTCGAAATCTTCGGGATCCCGTGCCGCTGGGCAAAGTCCACCGCCTGCGTGCCCTTGCCCGCCCCCGGCGCGCCAAGCACCACGAGATTGATCGGTGTTCGTGTCGATTCGCTCACGCGTCGCTCACCTAGCCTCGGCGTCCTCTTATACGGGTCTTCCGCATGAACCCGTCATAGTGCCGCATGATGAGCTGCGACTCCACCTGCTGCACCGTGTCCATCGACACCCCGACAATGATCAGCAGCGACGTCCCCCCGAAATAGAAGGTGACATTGAGCCCGTCGGTGAACCACCGCGGGGTCACCGCGTCGAGCGAGTCGCCGATGAACGGTAACGCGTTCACCTGGAAGCCGACGATCAATAGATCCGGCAGCACCGCGATGAGCGCCAGATAGATCGCCCCCACCAGGGTAATCCGCGTGAGAATCGTGTCGATATACTCGGCCGTCCGCTTGCCCGGCCGGATCCCCGGCACGAACCCGCCATACTTCCTCATGTTCTCCGCGACATCGTCGGGATTGAAGATGATCGCGGTGTAGAAGTAGGCGAAGAATATGATTCCGCCCATATACAGCAGGTAGTACAACGGCATCCCGTTCTGCAGCGAGGCCGTAGCGGTCTGAGTCCATCCCCCCGGGGGCAACGCCGAGGCGATGGTCGCCGGGAACGCGAGCAACGACGAGGCGAAGATGACCGGGATTACGCCGCCGGTGTTCACCTTGAGCGGTATGTGGGTGCTCGTGCCGCCATACATCCGCCGCCCCACGACACGCTTCGCATATTGCACGGTGACCCGGCGCTGCCCGCGCTCGATGAAGACGACCGCCGCGATGACCGCGAGCATCGCCATGATGAGAATCAGCAGACGGAACAGTCCCATCTGGCCGGTGCGCAGCTGATCGATGGTGAGGATCACCGCCTGCGGCAGACCGACGACGATCCCGGCGAAGATGATCAGCGACATGCCGTTGCCGATCCCGCGCTCGGTGATCTGCTCACCCAACCACATGATGAAACAGGTGCCTGTCGTGAGGGTGAGCACCACCATCAGCCGGAACGCCCAACCGGGGTTGTAGACCAGCGGCAACCCGCCGGCGATATTGGTCTGGCTCTCCAACCAGAACGCGATCGCGAAGGCCTGCACGCCGCACAAGCCGAGCGTCCCATACCGCGTGTATTGCGTGATCTTGCGCCGGCCGAGCTCGCCCTCCTTCGACAATCGCTCGAGATAGGGCCAGACCACCGTCAGCAACTGCAGAATGATCGATGCGCTGATGTAGGGCATGATGCCCAACGCGAAAATCGTCACCTGCGCGAGATTGCCCCCCGAGAACATGTTGAACAGCCCGAGCATGGTGTTGGCGTTTTGCTCGGCCAGAATGGCCAGCGCGTCAGCGTTGACCCCCGGGGTCGGGATGACGCTGCCGACTCGATAGACCGCCAGAATCCCAAGCGTGAACAGCACGCGTGTACGAAGATCGGAGATCGTGAAGACGTTTCGCAGGCTATCAAGCATCTGTGCGTCTCCTCCACACGCTGCCGATCAGACGACGTCGCACAACAGCCATCACTTCGTTATGACCTCGGCCTGTCCGCCAGCGGCCGCGATCTTCTCACTCGCCTTCTGGCTGAACTTGTGCGCCCTTATCGTCAGCGCCGTCTCGATGTCCCCCCGGGCGAGTATCTTCACACGCTTGGCGTTGGACCGCACCAGCCGTTGCTCCCGTAACAGCTCGGGCGTGATTTCAGTGCCCGCTTTGAACCGCTCGGCCAGCGTATCGAGATTGACGACGGCGTACTCCACCCGGAAGGGATTGAAAAATCCGCGCTTCGGCACGCGCCGCTGCAACGGCATTTGGCCGCCCTCGAACCCGCGCTTGTGGTGATATCCCGAGCGGGACTTCTGTCCCTTGTGCCCCCGACCCGAGGTGACACCGGAGCCGGACCCCTCGCCCCGGCCGACACGCTTCTTGGCGTGCTTGGCACCCTTTGGTGGTTTGAGATCGCTGAGATTCATCGTCTTCAGCCCTCGACGTCGCTCACTCGGACCAGATGCCGGACCTTGTGGATCATGCCGCGTATGGACGGAACGTCCTGCAGTTCGACAGTATGGTTGATTCGCCGGAGCCCCAGCCCCCGCACGACGTCTGCCTGACGCTTGTCAAACCCGATGGTGCTTCGCACCAGCTTCACCTTCACACGCCCGGGCTTCGCTCTTTTCGCCATCATACCGTTGCTACCAGGCTGCTGAAGACTGCGGCGAAGCCCACCGGCCTCTCCTGTCTCCTGTCTCCTGAGGGCGCTTCCTTTTACGCCGTCAAGTCCTTTNGGTCGACGCCACGCAACCGGGCGATGGCAACCGGATCCTTGAGCTCGACCAACCCGGTAAAGGTCGCGCGCACCACATTGTGCGGGTTGTCGGTACCGAGCGACTTGGTCAGGATGTTTTGAATACCAGCCGACTCCATGACCGCGCGAACGGCACCGCCCGCGATGATGCCAGTACCTTCTGGCGCCGGCTTCAGCAGCACCCGCCCGGCCCCGAATCGGCCGACAATCNTGTGCGGAATCGTGGTGCCACTGAGCGGCACGCGCACGAGGGCCTTTTTCGCGGCCTCGATGCCTTTCTTGATTGCCGAAGGCACCTCTTTCGCCTTTCCGACACCGAACCCAGCCACTCCGTGCATGTCACCCACCACGACCAGGGCGCTGAAGCTCAGGTTCTTGCCGCCCTTGACGACCTTGGTGACCCGGTTGATCGACACCACCGTGTCTTTGAGGTCGAAGTCTGCAGGGTTGATCTTCGCTCGTGTCTTGCTCATGACTGTGTGTCCGCACTAGAACTTCAATCCGCCGTCCCGCGCGGCGTCCGCCACCTTGCGCACGCGCCCGTGATACAGGAACCCGCCGCGGTCGAAGACGACGCTCGTAATGCCTTTTTCGAGCGTACGTTCGGCTACTAGCTTGCCAATGACCTGCGCCCCGGCCACATTCCCGCCACGCGCGCCATCGGCGAATCCCGCCTTGACGGAGGGCTCGGTGCTCGACGCGGATACGACCGTCGTGCCGGTCGTGTCGTCGATCACCTGGGCCGAGATGTGCGTCAGGCTCCGGAAGACCGCCAGCCTGGGCCGCTCGCTGGTCCCTCCGATCTTCTTTCGCTGCCGCAGCGAGATTCGCCGCCGCCGGTCCTGTTTCGTCTTTACTCTCATCGCCGTATCAACCCATGAGATGAAGCCGGCGAAGCCATTCGTACCCTTCTGACTTCTGCATTCTGACTTCTACCTTCTCGGGCACGCGCTTACGCCCCCGTCTTACCCACTTTCTTCCTCAACACCTCGCCGGTGTAGCGAATCCCCTTCTGCTTGTAAGGGTCCGGCTTCCGGAAACCACGGATATCGGCGGCGACCTGCCCCACCGCTTGCCGGTCGGCACCGGACACAACCAAGTGTGTCTGCTTGTCCACCGTGACCGCTACTCCCTTGGGTATGTCGAACAGCACGGGGTGGGAGTACCCCAGCGACATCGTGAGTCGCTGACCAGCCACCTCGGCCCGATACCCGATGCCGACGATGTCGAGCTCCTTCTTGAACCCCTCGGTGACCCCCGTCACGGCGTTGGCGACCAGACTGCGAGCCAGGCCATGAAACTTGCCAAGCCCACGATCATCGCTCACCGGGCGCGCCTCGAGCCTTCCGTCGGTCATCTCGAAGATCACGCCTGGCGGCAGCGGTTGACGCAACGTCCCCTTTGGCCCCTTGACCTCGACCACATCCGGAGAGATCTGCACGGTGACCCCGCTCGGAATTGGAATCGGTTTCTTGCCCACTCGCGACATGACGTCACCCCTACCAGACGTTGCACAACACTTCGCCGCCGACGCCGACTTTCACGGCCTCACGCCCGGTCATCACGCCGCGCGAGGTCGTCAGAATGCTGGTTCCGAGCCCGGCCAGAACCGGTGGCACGCTGTCCCGGCCGAAATAGACACGTCGCCCGGGTCGGCTGACCCGCTGGATTCCTGAAATGACGTTCTCGCCACGTGACCCGTATTTGAGCTGAACACGAAGCATTGACCGAGCGCTCTGCCCCTTCTCGACCACGACGTCGACCTGCTTGAAGGAGTGGATGTAGCCCTCGCTCTGCAGAATTCTGGCGATATCCGTCTTGAGCCGTGATGCCGGAATATCCACGCGCTTCCGCCGTGCAGCGGTAGCGTTACGGATTCTCGTCAACATGTCGGCGATCGAATCAGTCATAGCTCTTCAGTTTCGTTGCTTCCAGGCCGACGACTTCGCGTCGACGACCGGCCTCATCACCAGCTGCTCTTGGTCACACCGGCAACATCGCCCTGGAGCGCCAACCGCCTAAAACAGAGGCGGCAGAGCTCAAACTTGCGTAGGAACCCGCGTGGCCGGCCACACAGTCGACACCTGTTACGGAGCCGCACCTTGAATTTCGGCGGCCTCTTTTCCTTGACGATCTTCGCGGTCGTAGCCATCGGTGTCCTCTTGTAGCCAGGGCCTTCAGGCCCGCCCCAATCGCGCCCGGCTCGGGCGCGGTCCCTAATTCGCGCGGAACGGCATCCCCAGCAACTGGAGCAACCGTCGCCCTTCCTCGTCGGTCTTGGCCGTCGTCACTACCGTGATGTTCATGCCACGGGACTTGTCGACCTTCATGTAGTCGATCTCGAGGAAGATCAACTGGTCACGCAGCCCCAGCGTGTAGTTGCCTCGCCCGTCGAACCCCTTGGGCGACACCCCTCGAAAGTCCCGGACCCGCGGTAGTGCGATTGAAATCAGACGGTCCAGGAACTCGTACATGCGCTCGCGACGCAGCGTGACCATCGCCCCGATTGGCTGACCTTGACGCACCTTGAACTGTGCCACCGACTTCTTGGCCCGGGTCGTCAACGGCTTCTGACCGGTGATACGCGCCAGTTCGTCGCTTCCAGCTTCGATCAGCTTCGCGTTCTGCGTCGCCTCACCCATCCCCATGTTCACGGCGATCCGCTGGATCTTCGGCACCGCCATCACGCTGGTGTAGCCAAACTCCTTCGTGAGGGCGGAGACCGTCTGGTCCAGATACCGCTCTTTCAATCGGCTCATCGGTCGACGACCCCGTCACATTTGCGGCAGACCCGCACTTTGCGACCATCACCGAGCACTCGGCGGCCGAGCCGCGTCGGCGCTCCACACTCCGGACACACCAGCTGCACATTCGAGACGTGCAATGGCGCCTCACTCTCGACGACGCCACCCTTGACGTTCTGTCCGGGATTCGGCTTCGTGTGTTTCTTCACGAAATTCACGCCTTCGACGATCAGCCGGTTCTTGCCAGGCACCAGCCGCAACACGCGGCCACGCTTGCCCCGGTCTTTCCCCGCAATCACGAGCACGCTGTCGTTCTTTCGAATCGGTGTCTGAATGGTCGACATTCGTCTTACGCTCCAGAAGTCAGCGGTCTGACTTCTGACTTCTTCGTTACAACACTTCCGGTGCCAGTGAGACGATCTTCATGAACTTTCGCTCACGGAGCTCTCGCGCCACCGGACCAAAGACACGGGTCCCGATCGGCTCACCTTGCTCATTGACCAGAACCGCCGCGTTCCGATCGAAGCGGATGTAGCTGCCATCCCGGCGCCGATGCTCTTTGGACGTACGCACGATCACTGCTCGTACGACCTGGCCCTTCTTGACCGCAGACGCGGGCACCGCTTCCTTCACAGAGGCGGTAACGAGGTCACCGAGGCGGGCGTATCGTCCCGTCGCACCGCCGAGGGGGTTGATCACCGCTATCTTGCGGGCCCCGGAGTTGTCGGCGACGTCGAGAATCGACTGCATCTGGATCATGGTCAGTCCTCGCTCAAATCACCTGCGCCCGCTCGACCACCCGGGTGACCGCCCAACGCTTTCGGCGACTCAGGGGTCGCGTCTCGACGATGGCCACGACATCACCCATCTTGGCGTCGTTGGCCGGGTCGTGCGCCATGAACTTCGACGTGCGACGCTGAATCTTGCCGTAAAGCGCATGGCGCACCCGACGCTCGACTGCCACCACGACACTCTGATCCATCTTGTCGCTGACCACCACGCCCTGGACTTCTGCTTTGGTTCCCATCCGATGCTTCTTTCGCTATGTGCCCCGACCCACTAGGCGCCCGCGTCGGCGGCCCGTGTACCGAGCGCGTGCTCCCGCAAGAGGGTCTTTACACGGGCGAGGTCACGCCGGCTCTCTTTCAGCTTGCTCGCCGCCTCCTGCTGTCCCATCGACTTCTGTAGCCGCAACCGGAACAACTGTTCTGCCAAATCGCGCTCACGCTGCTCGAGACCCGCCACACCGAGATCACGCAACTCTCCAATCTTGGTCATGACACCTCAGTCTCACCAAACCGTGTGGCGAACTTCGTGAGAATCGGCAGTTTCGCCGATGCCAGACGCATCGCCTCCTTCGCCGCGACCATGTCGACCCCCTCCATCTCAAACAGGATTCGGCCCGACTTCACGACGGCTACCCAACCTTCAGGGGCGCCCTTGCCCTTCCCCATTCGTGTTTCCTGGGGCTTCTTGGTGATGGGCTTATCTGGAAACACTCGGATCCAGATCTTCCCACCGCGCTTGATGAACCGCGTCATCGCGACACGCGCCGCCTCGATCTGACGGTCTGTCAACCAGCAGGGCTCCATCGCCCGGAGCCCGTAGTCTCCGAAAGACACTGTCGAGCCACGCCACGCCTTTCCGGTCATGCGCCCGCGTTGCTGTTTCCGATGCTTCACTCTTTTTGGCGTCAACATAACGAAACACCTTCAACTGGAGATCGCTGCGAAGCCACCGGCTTCTTCCGTCTCCTGACTTCTGCCTTCTGACTCCTGCAGGGCACCCGCCGTCAGGCCCTGGCCGGGCGGCGCGGCGCCCGATACTCTTCATCGCGGGCCAGCTGTGGCTCGTGGCGATCGCCCTTGTAGAGCCACACTTTCACGCCGATTTGCCCGTAGGTCGTGTTGGCCTCCGCAAAGCCGTAGTCAATGTCCGCGCGCAACGTCTGCAGCGGCAACTGGCCATGCAGATACCACTCGCTTCGCGCGATTTCCGCCCCATTGAGCCGCCCGCCGACCCGGATNTTGATCCCGCGTGCCCCGAACCGCAGCGCAGACTCGATCGCCTTCCGCATAGCACGACGAAACGCGACACGCTTCACCAGCTGCAATGCGACCGATTCGCCGATGAGCTGCGCGTCCAGCTCGGGCTTCTGGATCTCCTGGATGTTGATGAACACCTGGCGGTTGGTCCGCTTCTGTATCTCCGTTTTGAGCTTGTCGACCTCGGTGCCCTTCCGTCCGATGATGATGCCCGGCCGCGACGTGCAGATATCGATCTTCAGGTTGTTGGCGGCGCGCTCGATTTCGATTTTCGACACACCCGCATGTGCGAAGCGTTTCTTCAGGTCGGCCCTCAAGGCGAGATCCTCGTGCAGCAGCTTCGCGTAATCACGGTCCGCATACCAACGGGACCGCCAGGTCTTGTTGAAACCGAGTCTGAAACCGTACGGGTGAACCTTCTGCCCCATCTGGTGATCCTCGCGTTGCGCCGCTAGTCGCTGGACTTCTTCGCCGTCCGCTTCTTCGCCGTCTTGGCGGTCTTCTTCGCCGCCGACTCGGTCGCGGACTTCTTCGTCGCCGTGGTCTTCTTTGCCGCCGACTTGGTCGCGGTCTTTTTCTTCGCCGCGGTCTTCTTGGCCATCGCGGCCTTTGTCGTCTTCCCGGCGGTGCTCTTGGGAGCCCGCTTGNTCGCTTTCTTCGGCGCCGCGTCGGCTCCGTCCGCCGATGCGGTCTGGGGTGCCGGCGCCGCTACCCGCGTCACCACCTCGGACCGCTCCGCCACGTGAACGGTCAGGTGGGCCGTCCGCTTGATGATCCGGAACGCCCGGCCCATTGGCGCCGGACGAATCCGCTTCATCGAGGGCCCCTGGTCGGCATAGCAGCGCGACACGAACATTCGGTCGACATCGCCACTGCCGCCCTCTTTCTGCTCGGCGTTTGCCACCGCAGAACGGAGCACCTTCTCAATGTCACGCGCGATGCGCTTGCGGGCGAAACGCAACGTCGACAGCGCGCGGTCCACGTTCTGGCCGCGAATGAGATCCATCACCAGCCCGGCCTTTTGCGCCGACGTGCGGATGTATCGGGCCGTCGCCCGCCCTTCGACCATCGTTATCTACCCTTCGGGCCGATCGACGCGGCCTTGTCGCGCTTGCTCGTATGCCCGCGAAACAGTCGGGTCGGCGAGAACTCACCCAGCTTGTGGCCCACCATGTTCTCGGTGAGATACACCGGCACAAATTTCTTGCCGTTGTGCACCGCGATGGTGTGTCCGACCATCTCCGGCACGACGGTGGAACGCCGTGACCAGGTCTTGATCACCTTCCGGTCTCCGCCCCGGTTCATGATCTCCACCTTCTCCAGCAACGGCAGGTCCACGAACGGCCCCTTCTTCAGCGATCGACTCATAAGCGCCTCGTGTTGGTCCCGATGAACATCACCGACGCCGCTTCCGGCGCTGGGTGATGAACTTGTCGGACGGCTTCCGGCTGCGGGTCCTGAAGCCCTTGCTCGGCTGGCCCCATGGCGACACGGGGTGACGCCCGCCAGCCGCCTTGCCCTCGCCGCCCCCCAGCGGGTGGTCCACCGGGTTCATGGCGACGCCACGCACATTGGGCCGACGCCCGAGCCACCGCGAACGACCAGCCTTCCCCAGGGACACATTCTCGTGATCGACGTTGCCAACTTGCCCCACCGTCGCCGAGCACTCCTTAAGAATTCGACGTACCTCGCCGGACGGCATCCGCACCGAGGCGTAGTTGCCTTCTTTGGCCACGAGCTGCACCGTGGACCCGGCGCTCCGCGCGATTTGCCCTCCCTTGCCNGGCTTGAGCTCCACGTTGTGCAGCTGTGTGCCCAGCGGGATATTTTTGAGCGGCAGCGCGTTACCCGGCAGAATGTCCACCTTCTCGCCGGCGATGATGGCGTCGCCGACCGTCACACCGGCCGGCTGGAGAATGTATCGCTTCTCACCGTCGGCATACGTCACCAATGCAATCCGGGCCGAGCGGTTCGGGTCGTACTCGATGGTCGACACCTTCCCTGGCACATCATGCTTATCGCGCTTGAAATCGATGATGCGGTACGCCCGCTTGTGTCCGCCACCACGTTGCCACACCGTCACCTTGCCCCGATTGTTACGGCCACCGGATTTCGGCAGCGGCTGGGTCAATGGCTTGTACGGCTTTGTGGCCGTGATCTCATCGAACGCCTGAACCGTTTGAAACCTCCGTCCGGGCGACGTCGGCTTGTACTTGCGAATTGTCATGGCTTTGACTCGCTTCGCACCATCGCGCGTGACACCCTGCCTTACCTATGCGCCCTCAAGGAACTCAGGGACCTTTTCACCTGCGCGCAGCCGCACATACGCCTTCTTCCAGTCCGGGCGCTGCCCTGCGAAGCGCCCCTGGCGCTTAATCTTGCCGTGATTGATGGAGGTCCGGACACTCGAGACCTTCGAGCCCAGCAGCCGCTCGACCGCCTGCTTGATCTCCACCTTGGTCGCGCGCATCGCTACCTCCAGCACGATGGTCCGACCGTCCTCCCGCTGGATCGTGGTCTTCTCAGTGATGAGCGGCCGCCGAATCACCTCGGTCTCTATCATGATCCCAACACCTGCTCCAGCCGCTCGATCGCAGCACGGGTCACGACGACCCGACCGGCGTCAACGACGTCGCGGGCTCCAAGCTGACTGGTCGACGACATCCGCACACCGGTGATGTTGCGTACGGCGAGCGAGAGATTCGAGTCCGGATTTACATCGACCAGCAGGGTCTTGCCCCCCGCCTCGAGCCGGCCAAGCAACTCCGCCGCGTGACGCGTCCGAGGCTCGTCGACGGCAAGCTGATCCACCACGAGCACTTCGGAGTCCTGGAACTTCTGGGTGAGAGCGGCGCGCAACGCGCCGCGAATCATCTTCTTGGGCAACCGGTACGCATAGCTGCGTGGCCGCGGACCAAACACAATGCCACCCGCCCGCCACAGCGGATTGCGACTGGAACCGACCCGCGCGCGACCGGTTCCCTTTTGGCGCCAGGGTTTCTTGCCGGTGCCGCTGACCTCAGCACGGGTCTTGGTTGCATGCGTTCCGCGGCGCTCGCAGGCGAGCTGATGAACCACCGCTTCCCAGATAACGTCAGTGTTCACCCGACCGCCGAACACCGTGTCACTGACCTCAAGCGACCCGACCTTCTCGTTCTGCGAATCGACGACATCCAGTGTCATGGTCGTAACCTACTTAGTCGGGGCTACGCCCCGAACCCTCGCCGGTCGCTCCGCGGGGACCCCACGGCCCCACTCCGCGCCCGCGAGCCGCGTACGTGCGCGGCTTGGCCGTCACCGCCGGCTCCAAACGAATACAGACTTCTCGTTTCGCCCCCATGACAGCCTTACCATCATGGTCCCCTACTTCCGCTTCTGTTTCGGGGTCTCGGCCGCCGGTGCAGACACGGGCTTGGCCGCCACCGCTTTGCGCACCATCAGGAACCCGCCCGGCGCCCCGGGCACCGCACCTTTGACGATCAGCATATGCTGCTCGGCATCCACCTGCAGCACCCGCAGATTTCGGACCGTCACCCGATCGCCGCCCATCCGACCGGGACCCCGCATGCCCTTGATGACCCGTGACGGGTACGACGATGCGCCGATCGAACCCGGCGCGCGATGAAACATCGAGCCGTGCGTCGCGCGACCGCCGCCGAACCCATGCCGCTTCATGACCCCTTGAAAGCCTTTGCCGCGACTGAGCCCGATGACGTCCACCCGGTCACCGTCGGCGAACACAGAAGCGACCACCTGCGCCCCCTCGTCCGGACCCTCGCTGCCGGGGGCGATACCTACTTCGCGCCGGATGCGCGTCGGCGGCACGTTCGCCTTTTTGTAGTGACCGGCGGTCGGCTTGTTCACTTTGGCCGGAGCATCCTCCACGAGGCCAAGCTGCACGGCGTCGTAGCCGTCGCGCTCGACTGTCTTGCGCTGAACAACCACGCACGGGCCGGCCTTGATGACAGTCGCGGGCATGACGGCCCCGTCGTCGCTGAACAACTGCGTCATCCCGATTTTTTGCCCTAGAATACCGGTCACCATGGCAGTTACTTGTTGTCCTTCCCGAACGCTTTGATCTCGACGTCGACACCGGCTGGCAGGTCGAGCTTCATCAACGCATCAACCGTCTGCGGTGTCGGTTCGAAGATGTCGATCAGCCGTTTGTGAGTCCGGATTTCAAACTGCTCACGGGATTTCTTGTCGACATGGGGCGACCGCAGAACCGTCCACTTATTCAGGTCGGTCGGCAGCGGAATCGGGCCAGCCAGACGCGCCCCCGTGCGCCGTGCGGTGTCAACAATCTCCGTGGTCGACTGGTCGAGGACCCGGTGGTCGTAGGCCTTGAGACGTATCCGAATCTTGTCGCTGAACATATTTAACTCGGGGCTTCGCCCCGAACCCCCGCGTCCGCTCGCGGGGCCCCATCGCCCCGCTCCGCTACCGCGAGCCGCGCACGTGCGCGGCTTGGCGGCCTCGCTTTGCTCGTCCGCCTGTCTTCGTTACACCTAGCTGCTGACCAGCGGTCGTCGCCTCCTGTCAGGCTAACCCGCTCGACTTCGTTATTCGACGATGTCGGTGATGGCGCCCGACCCCACCGTGCGCCCGCCTTCCCGGATGGCGAACCGTAGCCCCTTCTCCAGGGCCACCGGCGTGATCAGCTCC
>PBRZ01000057.1 GCA_002726085.1 Acidobacteriota bacterium | reverse complement strand
CACGGTGATCGCGTCATCCCCGCGCCAGCGTCGTCCATGACGCAGACGGGCGGGGTCTCGCAGTTCGCTCAGCGGCACCTCGAGGATGTGGGCCACCTCGTCCGCCGCCGGCACCAGGGTCGGACGCCGGTCGGAGACCGCCACGACCGGGTGGAGCGCGAAGTTGCTGACCGGGATGTAGAGCGCCGATAGCCGTCCAATCACCCGCAGGCCAGCGGGCTCGAGGCCGATTTCCTCGCGGGCCTCCCGAAGCGCCGCGGCCTCGACCGTCTCATCGCTGTCGACGGCCCCGCCGGGCAACGAGACCTGGCCGGCATGCTGGTCGAGTGTGCCCGCCCGGCGGGTCAGCACCAGGTGCACATGTTGCCCGATGGGGTAGAGCAGCACGAGTGCTGCGGCGAGGCGCGCCGCTTGGGGAATCACTCCCGCCTGCCAGCCGCGTCGCGGCCGCGGCGCCAGCGCGATGTGCACGTCAGCGCGCGGTGCGGGGTCGTCGAGGGCGGCACGAACCTGCGCTTCGATCTGATAGAGTGTCGACACGTCCGAAGTGTCTATCCTACCGCGTCTGACCACGGTGTCCGCATATCCGTCAACATGACCGACGCCGTTCCCTCCAGGAAAGAGTTTGACCGGTCGATCGTCGAGGGGCCCCTGGGCCGCGCCGTGTGGCACCTGGCCTGGCCCACGATGGTGCAGAACGTGATCGGCGGTCTCCAGGGCATCATCGATCAGGCGATGGTGGGCAACTTCGTCGGGTTCACCGGCAACGCCGCCATTGGCGTGAGTCTACAGATTTTCATCCTGGTCATCGTTTTCGTGGCGTCCGTCTTCACCGGGATGGGAGTGCTGGTGGCGCGATTCGCCGGCGCCGGCGAGGCCGACAAGGTGAACCGGTCGGTCTACCAGGCCTTTCTGGTCTCGGTCGTGCTGGCGGTGGGTGTGATGGCACCGCTGGGGTACTGGTTCGCGCCGACGCTGCTGACCCTGATCAACGCGGAGCCGGAGGTGCAGGTCGAGGCGTTGCCTTACATCCGGATCATGTTCGTGTTCAGTATCGGGATGCTGATGTTCTTCATGTTCAGCGGTGCCCTACGCGCCGCTGGCGATGCCAAGACGCCGATGCGGCTCGGCATCCTGATGACCGCGATGAACATCCTGCTGAACATCGTGCTGATTCGAGGGCTGGGGCCGATCCCGGCCTTCGGCACCCGTGGTGCGGCGATGGGGACCGCGATCGCGAGCGGGATCACCGGCATCATCTTCATGTGGCTGCTGTTCTCCAACCGACTTGTCATTCATTTTTCGCGGCATATGTCCTTCCGGCCCGACTGGGNCATCATCCGCTCGCTTTTCCGGTTTGGGCTGCCGGCCGGGTTCCAGGGCGTCGCGATGAACCTCGGCGGCGTGTTGATTTTCTGGTTCATCGGGTCGCTGCGTTTCAGCGCCGAGGCGCAGGCGGCCTACGCGGTCGGCTACACGGAGCTTTTTTCGCTGATCACCTGGACGTCGGTCGGGCTGATGGGGGCCACGGCCGCGGTGGCCGGGCAGAACCTGGGAGCGGGGCATCCCGATCGGAGTGCCCGGTCGGTGCACGTGGCGTCGATGATGGGGCTGGGGGTGGCGGTCATTGTCGGAGTGCTGTTTTTCGCGATTCCGAGACCACTGCTCGCAATTTTCGGCATGCAGGAGGGGATTGTCGCCGACATCGGGGTCGAGTTGCTGAGCTATCTCGCGGTCTCCGGGCTGTTCATCACCGTAGCGCTGGCCTACACAGGCGGTTTGCAAGGCACGGGCGATACACGGAGTCCGCTGTATATCTCGGTCGTCTCCCAGGTCATCGTGCCGTTGGGCATCTGCGGCGTCTGGCAGGCGACCTCGGGCCTCGAGGCGCACAACATCTGGCTGGCGATCGTCATCGGCCACACGACGAGGTGTGGCCTCAGCGTGATACGGTTCCGTCAAGGCAAGTGGCGTGACATCGAGGTGGATATCAGTCCGGCGCGTGCGTGATTTTTCCATGCCTGACGAACCACGGTTCCACCCCGCGACGATGACCGCGCAGGCGCTGGGTCTGGTCGATCCGACGACACGCTCCATCGTGCCGGCGGTCTACCCCTCGGCGACGTTCGAGCGGGCACCGGACGGCAGCTACCCGGGCGGGCATACCTACACGCGAGATCAGAATCCTACCTACGATCCGGTCGAGTCGCTGCTGACTCGGCTTGAGGGTGGCGAGGGCGCGCTGCTGTTCAGTTCGGGGATGGCGGCCGCGACCACGGTGTTCGAGACCCTCGACGCCGGCGACCACGTGGTCGCGCCGCGCCAGATGTACTGGACGATTCAGCGCTGGCTCGAGGAGCTTGCCGGTCGCGGGCGCATCGTGCTCGATCTTGTGCCCAACGGCGACCTGACCGCCCTCGAGGACGTCCTTCGACCTGGTCGGACCAAGATCGTCTGGGTCGAGACCCCGGCCAACCCGACCTGCGCGGTCACCGATCTGGCGGCAACTGCCGCCGTGGCCCACGCCGCCGGCGCCCGTGTGGTGGCCGACAGCACCCTGAGCACCCCGGTGCTGTGTCGTCCGATCGAGCATGGGGCCGACCTCGTCATGCACTCGGCGACCAAGCAGCTCAATGGGCACGCCGATGTGCTGGCGGGAGCGTTGGTCACCGCGCGGCGTGACGAGCTGTGGGAACGCGTCACCCACGACCGCGGCTATCGCGGTGCGGTGTTGGGTCCGTTCGAGGCCTGGCTCCTGCTGCGCGGCATGCGCACGCTCTTTCTGCGTGTGCCTCGCTCGTCGGCGAGCGCCCAACGAATCGCCGAATGGCTGACGACGCACCCGGCGGTGTCCGAGGTCCTGTACCCGGGGCTGCCGTCCCATCCAGGTCACGCGGTTGCCGAGCGCCAGATGTCCGGTGGATTCGGGATGATGCTGTCGTTCCGTGTGGAGGGGGGCGGGGNCGCCGCGAAACGGGTGGCCGCAGGTCTTCGGTTGTTCAAGAACGCCACGTCACTCGGTGGCGTCGAGAGTCTCGTCGAGCACAGGGCGCCAGTGGAGGGTCCCGGAACCGGTGTGCCGGACGATCTCTTGCGGCTGTCGGTGGGTATCGAGGTTGTCGAAGACTTGCTGGCGGACCTCGAGCAGGCGCTCCCGTGCGGGTCTGACGCGTCACGCGGTGGGTCGCACGAGACAGATGCCTGACAGCGACCAGTTACTCGTCGACGCACAGATTCGCTACTACCGCCAGCGGGCGCCGGAGTATGACGAGTGGTACTACCGACGCGGGCACTTCGACCATGGGCCGGACCACACCCGGTTGTGGCACGAGGAGTATGGCCTGGTGCGCGACAGGCTCGACGCGCTGAAGCCGTCGGGTCGGATGCTCGAGCTGGCCTGTGGCACCGGGTTGTGGACCGAGCAGCTCGCGCGCTACAACGGTACGCTGACGGCGATCGATGCGTCGCCGGAGGTGCTGGCGCTCAACCGCGCGCGGGTCCGGTCGGTCGACGTGCGGTACCAGCCGTGCGACATCTTTCGCTGGGAGCCGGACCAGACCTACGATTTTGTCTTCTTCGGTTTCTGGATCTCCCACGTGCCCCCATCGCGGTTCGCCGCGTTCTGGGACCGCCTGCGCACAGCGCTTGCACCGGATGGAACGGTGTTCTTCGTCGACAATCGGCATCATGCGGACGCGTCGGCACCAAACCATGGAGCGAACCTGCGTCGGACAACCCAGCGACGAGTGCTCAATGACGGACGCACATTCGAGATCGTCAAGGTGTTCAACGATCCAGAAGGGCTCACCGCGCGGCTCGAGCTGATTGGCTGGCGCGGCGACCTGCGGACAACCGACAATTTCTTCATCTACGGTACGGCGACCCCGTTTGAGCGCCTGAAGCCTGAAGCCAACAAGGCTGGTGCCGTCATGTGGCACCAGAGACCATCATGATCTGCTACCAGCTCACGCGTTACGGTCAGCCGCTCGAACAGATCGAGACCGTCCGTCCCGACCCGGTCNGCGCCGAAGTGCTCGTTCAGATTGANGCGTGTGGCGTGTGTCACAGCGACCTGAACTTGCGGGACGGTTTCTTCAACATGGGCGACGGCATGCAGCTCGACCTGTCCAAGGGGCGCGAGCTGCCGCTGACGCTCGGCCACGAGATCGCCGGTACGGTGGTGGCGCTTGGGCCCGATGCCGGTGGCGTCGAGGTCGGGGCGCGTCGTGTGGTCTATCCCTGGATCGGTTGTGGCGCCTGTCCTACCTGCGCGGCTGGGCAGGAGCATCTGTGCCCGCGGCCGCAGGCGCTCGGCGTTACGCGGCATGGAGGATTCAGCGACCATGTCATGGTGCCGCACTCTCGGTATCTGTTCGAATTTGGCGACCGACCCGCCACACTGGCTTGCACGTATGGGTGCTCGGGGCTGACCGCTTATGGCGCCGTGCGGAAGGTGCTGAGCCGGGTGTCTGGACGGCCGCTGGTCATCATCGGTCTGGGCGGCGTCGGGTTCGCGGCGCTGCGGTTGGCACAGGCGATTACGACCGCGTCGATCATCGCGGTCGATGTCGACGAGGCCACGTTGAAAGCGGCGGCCGAGACCGGCGCTGCCGTGGTCGATGCGCGCGACGACGACGCGGCGAAGCAGATACGTCGGCTCACCGACGGCGGGGCGCCGGCGGCAATCGATTTCGTTGGGGCCGAGACCAGCGCGACCCTTGGTCTCGGGACGCTCGGGACCGGCGGTCTGCTTGTCATCGTGGGCTTGTTTGGCGGGCAGCTCCGCGCGGCGCTGCCGCTGCTGCCGCTACGGAGCTTGACGATCCAGGGATCCTATGTCGGCAGCCTCGAAGAGATGCGCGAGTTGATGGAGCTGGTCGAAACCGGCAAGGTGGCGGCGATCCCGACACNTTCCAGACCGCTCGCTGACGCGCAGACGGTGCTGAACGACCTGCGCGATGGACGGGCGGTGGGTCGGATGGTGCTCACGCCCTGAAAAGATGCCGTAGCCGCGGGTCTTCAGACCTGCGGAACAACAAATGCCCAGGGACCCGGTGGCGAGTGACTATCGGGGATGTGATGGGCCGTGAGTCCGGGCCGCATCGGGTCGGTCGCCGCGACGCCGGCGACGCGTGGAGCCTAGCAGCCAGATCACACCTCCGGTCGCCACTGTCACCGTGCCCCATTGAAGTGACAGGCGTGGGGCATCGATCTCGGACGACCATGACTGGAGTGGGGCGCCTCGGTAGGTGCGTCTGAACCGGCCGCGCCGACGCGTGTCGTCTTGACCATCAGGCTCGGCGGGTCGAATTGGCGCGCCGATGGTGATGAAGGCATAGCCGGCCGGCACGCGCGCCGACGGGTCGCCGTCTCTTACGTGCACCCAGGGCGGCATCAGTCCCATAAGGCTGAAGATGAGCATACCCAAACTGAGAACGATGCGCTGAGCGGCAGTCATACGGTTTCGCCTGCGTTGCGCGCGATCACGCGTCGCGCTTCGTCCCGGAGCCGGACCACCTCATTCCACCCGGCGTCGCGCGGTTCGAGCGCTGGTTGAATTGCCAGGGTAATCCGTCCCGGGCGCAGGAGCAGCGTGCCCGCGGGAAAGATGTGGCGGGTGCCACTGATGGCCACCGGCACCAACGAGCGCCCGGTCTCGGCAGCCGCACGGAATGCCCCGAGGCGGAACGGCAGCAGCCCCGGCGATCGCACGAACGTGCCTTCGGGGAAGACGAACATCGATTCGCCGGCGCCCAGCGCCGCGCTCACCTCGTCGGCCCCTTCCACCTGCTCGGTCAGCTTCGTTTTCTCGATTGCGATGTAGCCCGCCCTGGGAATCACGGTTCCCAGTACTGGGTAGGTCGCTAGCCGAGCCTTGGCGGCGAATCGGAGGTTCCGGGGCAGCACGGCGAGCATGACCAGGACGTCGAGGTAACTCGCGTGATTGGCCACGAAGATAGCGGGGCCGAGGTCCCGAAGGTGCTCGAGCCCAGAGACCGTGAGTCGACAGCCCGACACCGCCACGATCAGACGCGAGAACCGGCTGAGCAACCCTCTCGCGACCCTGCGGCCGCTCATGCGCACCAACCCCCAGAGCGGTGGCACCAACACCAAGAGCAGGATGACGATGTAGGTGGTATAGGCCACCCGCAGGAAGAGATCAGCCGATCGGCCGATGCGAGCCGCGATTGCGCGCCAGGCGACCGTCAGCCACTGGCGCGCCATCGACCCGGCGCCCCGGTTGAGGGTGCCCGCGAGGAAGGCATCCCGGGTTGCGCCGCGTCGCACCTTACCGCTGGACGTTTTCAGCACTGCACCGGGTCTCGCCAACTCCACTATGTCTGGCGGCACGCCGAGCGCCTCCGACACCTCCTCCAGAATGCGTTGATGCAGCCGGTCACGCGCGGCTGGGCCTGTTTCCCGTGTCTCGGCCACCACGACGAGCCGCTCGGTGCCCAGTGCGGCGTCGGCGATCCCAAACACAGCGATACAGCCCTTCCGGACACCATCGACCGCTGCGACGACACCCTCGGCCTCGTGCGGGTAAATGTTGCGCCCGCCTTTGATGACGACATCCTTGCGGCGTCCGGTCAGGAACAGCTCCGCGTCTGCCAGATATCCGAGATCGCCCGAATCGATCCAGCCGTCGTCGGTCGTGATCGCCCGGGTTGCGGCCTCGTTGCGGTAGTAGCCGGCCATCATCGACGGACCCCGGAACTGCACGCGCCCTTCGATGCGTTCGGCGACCGACGCGCCGGTCGGGTCCACGGTCCGGATCTCATGACGCGGTAGCGGAACCCCGCACGAGACGAAGGANAGGGCGTCGGTGTCATCGCTCGGTACCGCCTGTCCCGTCAGCTGAAATCCACGTGCGACCCGGTCCACACGTGCCGGGTGCCGGCGTGGCGTGACGGCGAGACCGACCGAGCACTCGGCCAACCCGTAGACCGGTCGCATCGCATCGGGACGGAATCCGGCGGCGGCGAACCGTTCGGCAAATCGGGTCAGTGTTTCCGGCAGTACGGCTTCCGAGCCGTTGAGCACCACCCGGAGCGAGCTGAGGTCGAGCCCCTCGATCTCCGCGTCGCTGACCTTGTTGACACACAGATCGAATGCAAAGTTCGGGGCGACCGACAGTGTTGCCCGATGCGCGTGAATCGTCCACAGCCAACGCGCGGGTCGGGACAGGAAGGCGAGCGGCGACAGTATGGCGACCGGGACTCCGAAGTACAGCGTGCCGAGCCAGGCTCCGATCAGCCCCATGTCGTGATACAGCGGCAGCCAGCTCACGCCGATGTCGTCACGGCTGATGTCGAGGCCGTCACCGATCGCGCGGATGTTGGCCAGCAGGTTGGCGTGGGTTAACAGCACGCCCTTCGGCTGCCCCGTGCTGCCGGAGGTGTACTGGATGAGCGCGGGGTCCTCGGCCGTCAGCCAGACCGGCGGTTTCGCCGGGAGCGGTCCGCCGTCATCAGTCGGTGAGGCGAGGTCGTCCAGAGTCGTGACCGCCGTCAGCGTCGGAATCTGCCCGCGCAGCAAACCGGCCAGGCGTTCCACCTCGGCGAACGTGATCATCAGCCGGGTGCCGGCGTTCGACAGGATGCCTACCTGTCGCTGGGCGTATTCGGCGATCCGGTCGGCACGGAATGGCGGGTAGATGGGTACCGGGATGGCGCCGGCCAACAGCGTCCCGAAAAAGGCCTGGAAAAAGGCCGCTTCGGTGCGGAGCATGATCGTGACGGTATCGCGTCGCCCGATCCCGCGGGCGCGCAGCGCCGCTGCGACCGCCACCGCGCGTTGCCACAGCTGGGCGTACGTGATGGGCTGCTCCGTGCCATCGTCCTGACGCAGAAAAACGTGTGTGCGGTCAGGGGAGGTCTGGGCGTGCCACTGGAGCACGTCGAGCAGGGTTGCGGCCGAAGACGGCGCGGGGGTGGCCGCGCCGACCGGGGCCAGCACCGCAGGCAGTGTTTCGGCGACCGCCGGTTCGGAGGCGGCGACCGCCCGCACCAGATCGGCCGGGGTNTCGGCCGTCGCCATCACACTGTCGGCGAGTCGCACGCCGACCCCGCGTTCGATCCGAGTGAGCAGCTCGACGCGTTCAAGCGAGCCAATCCCGAGCTCGCGTTCCAGTGAGTCGTCCGGACCGATACCGGCGGTAGGCGAGCCGGGTCTGAGCTCTCCGACCAGTTGACCGACCAGCTGCAGGATGTGGCGTTCGAGTCCGGCGTGCTCGTCCGGCACGGGGGTTGGTTGCGTCATGGGAGCGGCCGGGCGGGACCCCGCCCGCCGGCGCCATCATACTCCCACTGGGTCGTGAAACCGGGAACGAGTCAGGGTCCAGGGGGACATCTGGGTGCCCTGACTTCCTCGAGAGAACCGTCTCAGTTCGCTTCGGTCTGGCTGATTGACCGGATGACGATCGTATCGCGGGGCACGTCGCGCTGGTTGCTCTTGTTCGTGGTGCGGGTCCGTCCGATCTCACGAACCACGTTCATGCCTTCGGTGACGCGGCCGAACACCGCATACCCGAACCCATCCGGGGTGCTGTTCTTGTGGTTGAACATGGAGTTGTTGTCGAGGTTGATGAAGAATTGCGCGCGTGCGCTGTTCGGATCTGCGAGGCGGGCCATCGCCACCGTGCCTCGACTGTTCTGCAGGCTGTTGGAGGCCTCGTTCAATATCTGTCCGCGTAGCCCATCGATCCTCGGGTTGATCGCGTCGTCCCCCTCCGCAACGTAGCCCCCACCCTGTATGATCACGTCGCGGATCACGCGGTGAAAGATGGTTCCGTCGTAGTAGCCCGCCTGCACATACATCAGGAAATTGACGACGGTCGCTGGCACCTTGTCCTTGAACAACTCCATTTCGAAGTCGCCTTCGCTCGTCTCCACGAGCACCCTGGGATTGGGCGGGGCGTCCTGCGCCAAGACCGGGGTGGTAAAGACGCCAACCAGCGTCCACATCAGCAATACTGTCAGTGTGCGTAGAGACACAACGTGTTCCTTTCCATGTTCGCCACACCCAGTCGTGCGGCGTGCTGCTAATCTATGCAAGGGATGTGATGCGGGCTCACTACTGCACGGTAATCGAGCGGATTTCGACCGCCGTGTCTGGCACGTTCTGATGTGGCCCACGGGTGCCGGTTGCGACTCCCTCGATCTGGTCGACGACGTCCAAGCCGGCGGTGACGCGGCCAAACACCGCGTATCCGTAGGCATCGGGTGTGATTCCGCTGTTGTTGAGCCCATTGTTGTCGACGGTGTTGATGAAAAACTGGGCGGTCGCACTGTCGACGACGGGGGTCCGAGCCATCGCCAGGGTCCCGCGATCGTTGGTCAGCCCGTTTCTCGCTTCGTTCTTGATGGGGGGGCGCGTCGGCTTTTCCGTCAAGTCGGCCGTCCGGCCCCCACCCTGGACCATGAAACCCTTGATGACACGATGGAAGATGGTGCCGTTGTAATGTCCGCTCTCGATATACTGCAGGAAGTTCTCGACCGAAAGCGGCGCGTTGGCTCGGTCGAGCTCCGCGGTGATGGTTCCCAGGCTGGTCTCGATCGCGACGACCGGGTTGGTGCTGCTCTGGGCGGCGGCATCCTCGCTGGTCGCGGCCATGGTGAGGCAGCACGTAACGAGGATGACCAGTTTACGAACCGACATGGCGGGGTTCCTCCATCCAGCGATCACACATCGCTTGTTCAAAATTTGGTATCTTTGATCCAAACAATCGGAGAACCACGCATTCCCGGTCAGCATCGCGGAGCCGTGCCCACGCTTTTTCTGAGCAAGGGCTCGTTCGCCAGCCTAGGCCCCGAGTATGCATAATTCGCGGTCTGGCTGTCCAGTATCCACTCGGCGGCGCCGTACACAGCCGGATCTGGTGAAACCAATCACATGAGCGTGTTCGACCGATTTCGCGGGCAGCCGGAATGGCAACATGAGGACCCGTCGGTCCGGGCGTCCGCGGTGGACGATCTCGAGGACGATGCCCAGGAGCTGTTGGCGGCGATCGCCTCAGAGGATGCCGACCCCGGTGTGCGCTCGGCCGCCGTGGTCCGGCTGTCCGATCCGGCGACGCTGGGAAGGATTCTCCGGACCGACCAGGTGGACGACGTGCGAGCTGAAGCGGCCGCGATGCTGCGCGCGATGGCTGTCGACGACACCAACCTCGAGCGCGCCACGGTCGCACTGGCCGGTCTGTCCGAGGCGCGCGATCTCGGCGAAGTGGCGCGCGTGGCCGGGCTCGAGGCCGTCAGCGTCTCGGCGCTCGAGCGGCTCGACACCCAGAAAGTGATCAGCGTGGTGGCCCGCCGGGCCACGCACGCGCTTACGCGTCGCTTGGCGCTCGAGCGGCTGGACGACCAAGACGAGCTGCTGGCTGTTGCCGTGAAGAGCGATCACAAGGATGTGGCACTGGCTGCCTTCGAGCGTCTCGCCGTCGGCGGGACGGAGAATCGCGACCTGTTGGAGACCATGGCCGTGCGGGCCCGCTCCAAGCCGGTGGCGCGTAGGGCCAAGACGGCGCTGACCGCGCTCGATGGGAAACCAACGCCGCCCTCGCCCGAGGAGCTGCACCAGCGACCAGAGCGGCTCTGTGAGAGCGTCGAGGCGCTGGTGAGCATCGACGATGTGGATCTGCTGAGCGACGAATTGGCCGAAGCGGAACGGGAATGGTCGTCGTTCGTCGGGACAGAGACTGTGGCCCCCGCGCCTGCTGGCGACAGCGCAGGGGTTGGGCAAGAGAAACAGACCGACCTGACCGCCGCTGTGACCAAGCGGTGGGCCGGCGCCGTCAAGCGGGTCCGGGAGCAGCTGGACCGTCTGGAGCTGGCACGGAGCGAGGCCGATCGCCTCCGCAGGACACGCAGCGAGGTGCTCGCCGCGCGGACCGCGCTGTGCGAGCGCCTGGCCGCGGTGGTCGCCGACGAGTCATGCGACGCGACAGTCCGGACGGCGGAGGTCGCGAGAGCCCGCGCCGAGTGGAGGGTGCTGCCAGCGGTGCCGGATGCCGAACGCGGGGAAGTCGAGGGCGAGGCGCCCGCACCAAGCCCCGGAGCCAGCATTGTTCAACGCTTCGAGGAGCTTGTGGGGCGCGTCGAGGCGCAGGTCCAGCGGCAGAGCTCCGCCGCCGATCGCATCGCGCGTCTCGCCGAACTGGCCAGTGCGCTCGAGACAATCAGCCAGACGGACGAAGTCGACGATCTGAAGAAGCGCTGGACCGGTACGCACGCCGAGTGGACAGGACTGATTCGGGTGTCGACGCCGGACGAAGTGGGCGAGCTCGGGCCACGTGTCGAGGCGGCCGAAGCCCACCGGGTCAAGCGCCTGGCTGAGGCCGGCGAGGAACGCAAGCGGCGCGAGCGGGCGAATCTCGCCAAGCAGCAGCGGCGATGCGATGAGCTCGAGCAGGCGCTGGTCGACGAGAATCTCGAGCTCAACGACGCCGAGCGCTGGCTGCGTTTGGCGCGGTCACTGCCGGGCAACTTGGGGCGGTTGCCGACCCGGGAGGATCGTGACGGGCTCACGAAGCGTCTACGTGAGGCGCAGACGGTCTTGGCGGGTCGGGTTCGCGAGCTGCGCGGCCTGGCCGAATGGAAGCAGTGGGCGAACAGCGGAGTCCAGGCCAAGCTCTGTCAGCGGCTCGAAGCGCTCCGAGCGGTCGACGACGAAGTCCTCGTGGCGCAGGAGTTCCGGCAGGTCATGGCGGCCTGGCGACAGGCCAGCGATGTGCCGCGTGGCGAGGGGAAGGAGCTCTGGCAGCGCTTCAAGACGGCCCATGACGCGATACGTCCGAGGGCCGAGGCCTACCTGGCCAAGCAGGACGCCCTACGCGAAGAGCATTTCGCGCGGAAGGTTGCGCTGTGCGAGGAGGCCGAGCGGCTCGCCGAGTCGACCGACTGGATCAAGACGGCGCAGCGGATTACCGAGCTGCAGGCGCTATGGAAGCAGGTCGGGGCGGCGACCCGCAAGCAGGAGCACGCAGCGTGGAACCGGTTTCGCTCTGCGTGTGGCCGGTTTTTTCACCGGCGACGCGACGATCTCGCCGAGCGCAAACAAGTATGGGCGAAGAACGCAAAGCTGAAAGTGGCATTGTGCGAGAAGGCCGAGGCGCTCAAAGGTGAGAGTGATCTCGGAACCGCGAAGGAGACCGTCAAGCAGCTGCAGGTGGAATGGAAAACGGTAGGACCGGTTCGGCGTACCCGGTCCGACGCGTTGTGGCGCCGCTTCCGTGCGGCATGCGACGGAGTCTACTCGCGTGCACAGGAGGCGAGTGATGCCGAGTTCGCCGACAAGATCACGGCGCGGGCCTCGGTTTGTGAGCGTCTCGAAGCGCTGTTGCCCAAGACCACGGCGACGTCGGAGACGCCAGAGCATGGCGACGCCGGGACCGAGCTGCCGGACAAGATCGCCGAGACGGTCTCGGCTGCCAGAGCCGAGTGGCGTCAGCTGCCACCTGTGCCCCGCCAGCAGGAGCGCAGCTTGACGGCCCGGTTCCAGACGGCGCTCTCAGGCGTGGTCGAGCGGTATCCGGAGGCGTTCAGCGGGTCGGACCTCGACCCGGAGCGCAACCGGGTCGCGCTGGAACGGTTGTGCGAGCGTGTCGAAGGATTACTCGAGGATGCCCCGTCGTCGACGGCCGGCGGCCACTCACCGGCCGAGATTCTCGCGGCGCAGCTCCGCGACGCGTTGGCGAGCAACACGATGGGTGCGCGCGTGGACACGGAGGCGAAGCGACGCGAAGACACGGACGAAGTCAAGCGGGCGCAGATACAGCGCCGCGCGCTTGGCGTGGTGCCTGGTGAGACCGGTCGCCAGCTGTCGGACCGATTCCGCACAGCCTGCGACCGATTTTTCCAGCAACACCCCCCAGAAGCCTCCGACCGCCCACCTGCTCCCCGGGGCGAACGGGCTCCCCGCCGGCGGCGGTCCGGACGGCGCCACGAATCTGGCTCCAGGGAACGCGCGTAACCACTATTCAACCCCTCGTCACTCAGATGCAGGATTTTCATCCGCTGATCGCTGAGTGGTTTCGTGGGCGGTTCGCCGCAGCCACCCCGCCGCAGCGTGAGGCGTGGCCGAGGATCCGGGCCGGGCGAGATGTCCTTGTGTCGGCGCCCACCGGGTCCGGCAAGACCCTTGCGGCGTTTCTCATCTGTCTGGACCGGTTGGTGGCAGTCGGGCTGGAGGGGCGTCTCGACGATCGAATCGACGTCGTGTACGTGTCGCCGCTCAAGGCGCTGAGCAACGACATTGGCAAGAACCTGGAGACGCCGCTGGCTGAAATCGAGACGATGGCGGCCTCCCAGGGGTTGCCCAATCCCGGGGTTCGCACGGCGGTTCGCACCGGCGATACCTCTGCCTGGGAGCGCGAGCGGATGATACGACGGCCGCCGCACATCCTGGTCACCACACCGGAATCGCTGTTCATCCTGCTGACTGCCGAACGGGGACGCGAGGCGCTTCGACGGACCAGCACGGTAATCGTCGACGAGATCCACGCGCTTGTGGACGACAAGCGAGGATCGCATCTGGCGCTGACCTTGGCGCGACTCGAGGACCTGGTGTTGACCGCGGGTGGCGCTCGGCCGCAGCGTATCGGGCTGTCGGCCACCGTCCGTCCGATCGAGGACGTTGCGAGTTTCCTGCATGGCAGCGGGACCGAGGAGCCGCTGAAGCCCGAAGCCCGAAGCCTGAAGCCGACTATTGCGGTGATCGACTCGGGCCATCGGCGTCAGCTCGATCTCGCCGTCGAGGTGCCGAGAGACGAACTGGGTGTCGTCGCGTCCAACGAGATGTGGGTGGAGATCTACGACCGGCTCTCCGAGCTGNTCCTGGCGCATCGCACGACCCTGGTCTTCGTCAACACCCGGCGGTTGTGCGAGCGGGTGGCGCACCATTTGGCGGAGCGCTTGGGTGATGAGGCGGTGTTGGCCCATCACGGCAGTTTGTCGCGGCGCCTACGCCAGACCGCGGAGTCCCAGCTCAAGGCGGGCCGGCTGCGGGCGGTGGTCGCCACCGCGTCACTGGAGCTTGGCATCGACATCGGCACGGTGGACCTGGTGTGTCAAATCGGATCGCCCCGGTCGATTGCTGTGACTCTGCAGCGGGTCGGTCGGTCGGGCCACCAGGTCGACACACCCGACGACCCCCATGTGCCCACCGGTCGCCTCTTTGCGACGACACGAGACGAGCTGGTCGAGTGCGCCGCGCTGGTGCGGGCGATCCGGAAAGGTCGCCTCGATCGGCTGGCGATTCCAGTCTGGCCGGTCGACGTGCTGGCCCAGCAGCTGGTTGCGGCGTGCGCCTGCGAGACCTGGCGCGTTGACGATCTCTTCGACCTGGTTCGACGCGCCGCTCCGTATGCGACGCTGCCGCGCGCCGCTTTCGACGCGGTCGTAGACATGCTGGCCGACGGCATCACGACGTCGCGCGGGCGGCGCGGCGCCTATCTGCACCACGATCGGGTGAATGGCACACTTCGCGGGCGCCGTGGCGCGCGGTTGGCGGCCATTACTGGCGGCGGCGCGATTCCCGACAACGCCAACTATCTGGTGGTTGCCGAACCGGATCAGACGACGGTTGGAACGGTGGACGAGGACTTCGCGGTCGAGAGCATGTCGGGTGACATCTTTCTGCTCGGCACGACCTCCTGGCGGATNCGGCGGGTGGAGTCGGGCCGGTTGCGTGTCGAGGATGCCCGTGGTGCGGCGCCGTCCCTGCCGTTCTGGCGGGGTGAGGCACCCGGACGGACCAGCGAGCTGTCCGAGGAGGTGTCGCGTCTGCGGGACGAGATCGCCGAAGCGCTGTCGCCGGCCCCCGAGACCGGGCCGTCCATCGACGGCGAGACCCGGGCGCTGGAGGTGTTGACCGAAGGGTGCGGTCTGGACCTGGCGGGCGCCGAGCAGGTTGTCGCCTACGTGCGGGCCGGTGTGGCCGCGCTCGGCGCGTTGCCGACCGAACGGTGTGTGGTCGCCGAGCGGTTCTTTGACGAAGCCGGCGGCATGCAGCTGATCGTGCATGCGCCGTTCGGTGCGCGGGTCAACCGCGCATGGGGGCTTGCGCTACGGAAACGGTTCTGCCGCTCGTTCAACTTCGAGCTGCAGGCGGCGGCGACCGACAACGGCATCGTGATTTCACTCGCCGAGCAGCACAGTTTTCCGCTCGAGGCCATCTTTCAATTTCTCACCGTTGAGACGGTTGCTGCGGTGCTGACCCAGGCGATGCTGCCGTCGCCGATGTTCGGCGCCCGCTGGCGGTGGAACGCATCGCGCGCGTTGGCCGTGCTGCGGTTTGCCGGCGGCCGCAAGGTGCCGCCGCCGATTCAGCGGATGCGGTCCGACGACCTGCTGGCGTCGGTCTTTCCGGACCAGGTGGCGTGCCAGGAGAACCTGACGGGGGACATCCGCATTCCGGATCACCCGCTGGTCAACGAGACGATCCGGGACTGCCTACACGAGGCAATGGACCTGGACGGGTTGCGGGCGGTGCTCGCCGGGATCGAACGGGGCGAGATCCGGACTCACGCAATAGACACCGCCGAACCGTCTCCCTTCTGTCACGAAATTCTCAACGCCAACCCATACGCCTTTCTCGACGACGCGCCGCTCGAGGAGCGGCGGGCGCGAGCCGTGCAGCTGCGACGCACGCACCAGGCAGACCTCGGCGAGATTGGGGCGCTCGACGCGAAAGCGATCGCCACCGTGGCAGACGAGTCCTGGCCCGTCGTTCGTGATGCCGACGAGCTGCACGATGCGTTGCTGACCCTCGTGGCGCTGCCGCCGGTTGCGGAATGGACGGTCTGGTTCGGGACGCTCGTCGGCGAGCGCCGAGCAGGGGAGCTGGTGGTCGGCGACACGAGGCTCTGGGTGCCGACCGAGCATCTCGAGCTCGTTCGGTGTCTNTACCCGGGCGCCACGGTGGCGCCACCGCTGCCCGAGATCGGCCAGCCTCGACCGGAAGGGCGCGATGCAGCCGTGACGGAGCTGCTGCGCGGGTGGCTGGAGTCAACCGGACCGGAGACCTCCGCGGCGCTGGCTGCACGGCTCGCGTTGCCGGGTGGTCAGGTCGATGCCGGTCTGGCTCGGCTCGAGGGCGAAGGCCAGGTGCTACGCGGAACGTTCACCGGCGCCGGGGGCGGAGAAGTCGTCGGAGTCGAGTGGTGTAACCGGCGGGTGCTGGCGCGGATCCACCGGCTGACGCTGGGTCAGCTCCGGCGTGAGATCGAGCCGGTGTCGTCGGCCGACTTCGTCCGGTTCCTGTATCGCTGGCAGCACCTGGCGCCGGGCACGACGCTGCATGGGACGGACGGGCTGTTGCAGATTCTCAAGCAATTCCAGGGATATGAGATCTCCGGCGCTCGGTTGGAGCGGGACGTGCTGGCTCGCCGGATGTCGCGATACGAACCCGAGATGCTCGACCGGCTCTGTCTCTCCGGGGAGGTCATGTGGGGACGCTTGTCGCCACATCCGGCGTTCGAGTCGCCCGCCTCGATGGCGCCGAGTTCGACGCCAGCGGTCTCTGTGGGGGAGGGCCAGCCTTCCGGGACGGTCGCCGCACGGGCGAAGCGGGTGCGGCCCACGCGGGTCGCGCCGGTCACGCTGTTTCTCCGGGAAGATGCCGAGTGGTTGCTGGCATGTGCCGCTCGGCCGGTTATCGGTCGTGACGCCGCCGCGCTGTCCCACGTGGCCCGGGAAGTGCTCGACGCCCTGACGACACGCGGCGCCTCCTTTCTCGCCGGGATCGTGCGGGCGNCCGGTCGGCTACCGAGTGAGGTTGAAGACGGGCTCTGGGAGCTGGTCGCGGCCGGGCTGGTCACGGCTGACGGATTCGACAATCTCCGTGCCCTGGTCGACCCGAAGCGTCGTCGGGGCGAAGGTCGCGGGCGTGCCGCTCGGCCACGGCATGCCGCCGGACGATGGGCGCCGCTCGAAGAGATCGATCTTGCTCAGGCGGCCGAAGAGACAGTCGACGACGGCGGGGGACCATCGCGTCACGACGCCGCGGTCGCCCGGTTCGCGGAACAGCTGTTGGACAGATGGGGTGTGGTGTTCCGCGATTTGCTCGCCCGCGAGACGCTGGCGCCACGGTGGCGGGAGCTGCTGATGGTGCTCCGGCGCATGGAGGCTCGAGGCGAGATCCGAGGCGGCCGATTCGTCGCGGGATTCGTTGGCGAGCAGTTTGCCCGCCCGGAAGCGGTGGACCTGCTGCGGGTCGTTCGGCGGGAGGGGCCGTTGGCCCACCCGGTGTCGGTCCCGGCCGCCGATCCACTGAATCTTGCCGGCATCGTCCTGCCGGGTCCGCGGGTCAGCGCGCTGTCGGGCGGATCGGTCGATCTGCTACCGGGTGACGCCGGGCCGTCGGTGGCAGCCGGCGTCCAAAGCGCCTAAAGCCCGAAGCCCGAAGGATACTCGGACCTGGTTGACACCTGGACCCCTTCCCTTCAGAGTGACCCTATGACCTACCATGCGAGCCATCTTTGTCGCTGTGCTGCGGTGTGTGCCCTCGCGCTGGTCGCCGCCTGCGGGGCGCAACAAGAGCCGGCACCCGAACCTCAGCGGGAGCCGTCGTCTATCAGGGCCAACGTCGAGCTGCTCGCTTCCGACGCCCTCGAGGGACGCCAGACCGGCAGTGCTGGCATCCAGGAGGCAGCCAACCACATCATTGCCGAGCTGGAGGCAATTGGCGCCGAGCCATTGCCGGGCGCCAACGGGTTCCGGCTGTCGTTCGAGTACACCGGCAGCGCCAGCGATGGCGGAACGAGTCTGCGCATCGACGGCGAGGACGCGGTGCAATGGAGTGATGCCGAGTCCGTGCGGGCGCTGTCGTTTTCCGAGTCGGGGCAGGTGAGTGGTCCGCTCGTCTTTGCCGGCTACGGGCTCGTCGTGCCGGAGACCGACGGGTTCAGCTATGACAGCTACGCCACGATCGATGTGACCGACAAGATCGCTGTGGTGCTGCGATACTTTCCCGAAGACAGCGAAGGCGACGTGCGCGGGCTTTTTTCCCGTTACTCGGGGCTTCGCTACAAGGCGATGGCCGCGCGGCAGCGGGGCGCGACGGGGCTGCTGATCGTGACCGGACCGCGCTCGCCCAACGCCGGTGCGCTCGTCCGGATGACGGCGGACACGGCCGTGGCCGACTCTGGTATCGCTGCGGCCAGCATCGGTGGGGCGGTGGCGGACGCCTTGTTCGAGCGGGTGGCCGACAAGACCCTGGAGGAGGCGCAGCTCGAGCTCGACGATGGCAATCCTCACGTCGCCGGGTTCGAGATCCCCGCCGAAGCAACGCTCGAGGCGCAGGTTGTTCGCGAGCAGCGCACGGGCCGCAATGTCGTGGCCTNCCTGCCGCCAACGAATGGGCAGCCAGTCGAGAAGCCGTATGTGATGCTGGGCGCGCACTACGACCACCTCGGTCGGGGCGATAACGGCGACTCGCTTGCCAAGGCGGACGAATCTGGCGATATCCACAACGGCGCCGACGACAACGCCTCTGGTGTGGCAGCCGTCCTGGCGGCGGGCACCGAGCTGGCCGGGCAGGAACGGGCGCGCGGCGTCATTCTGGCATTCTGGTCCGGAGAGGAGCTCGGCCTGCTCGGTTCGGCTGACTTCGTCGACAGCGCGCCGGTCCCGGTGGACGAGATCGCGGCCTACGTGAACTTCGACATGGTCGGCCGTATGCGTGACAACAAGCTGACCGTCCAGGCGCTCGGGAGCAGCAGCATCTGGCCGGACCTCGTGGATGAGGTCAACGCCTCGTTCGACTTCGACCTGCAGCCGGTCAACGACCCGTATCTGCCGACCGACGTGATGAGCCTCAATCAGGCCGAGGTGCCGAGTCTCGCGCTGTTCACCGGCAGCCATGAGGACTATCACCGTCCGACCGATGACGCCGACACGGTCAACTACCCGGACCTCGAGCGGATCGCCCGCTACGGCGCCGCGGTGGCCGCCCGCCTCGTCAGCGAGTCGACGCCGCCCGACTTCGTCCGTGTCGAGCAGACCGGCCAGCAGGGCGGGCAGATGGCGATCCGGATCTTCACCGGCACCATTCCAGACTACGGCTCGGAGGTCGATGGTCTGTTGCTGTCCGGAGTGATGGGCGGCGGCCCGGCCGAGACGGCCGGTCTTCGGGAAGGTGACATCATCGTCGAGCTGGCCGGCCAGTCAATCGCCAACATCTACGACTACACGTTCGCGCTCGATCTGCTCAAGATCGACGAGCCTGCCTCGGTCGTCTTCATGCGCGACGGCGAGCGACTCGAGGCCGAGCTCATTCCGGAAGCACGCCAATAGTCGGGAGCACCAGGCTCGTAGCAAGGGCCTTCAGGCCCGCTGACCTCGTCGCGCGCACACAACACACGTTGACTGCGAGGTCAGTCCCTCGGTCCATAGCTGCGGCTGAAGCTGTTGCGGCTGTTTGTGACCGTGAACGAGCCGTCGCGTCGGGCCGCAATGTGAATCCAGTGGGCCTCGCCCAGGTGGATTGCCTCGTCATCATTGTCATTGGCCGGGTCATTGTTCGGCGCGAAGTCCTGGAGATTCGCGATAAACCGATCGGGCCGGTTGGCATCGCCGACCGGAACGGCGTAGTGGTTCTGCCAGAGGTCCTCGAGCCCAACAACGGTGTCGAGCATCGCGAATGTCTGCGGTCCGCCGCCCTTGCGCGGACCGTTGTTCATCACTGCCGCTCTCGGCTGCAGCGCCTGGACCAGGGCTGCCGAGCCGGAGGTGTCGGAGCCGTGGTGGGACACGAGATACAGGTCGACTGTGCCGAGCTTGTTGTCTGGACACATCAGCGGGTGTTCCTTGTTCCAGGTCAGGTCGCCCATGATGACAGTGCGGAATCGACCGAAGCCGACGAACGTGCTCACCGACTGCTGGTCCTCAGCGTCGCCATACCGGCTCAGGATGTCCTGGCCGTGGAATGCAAAGTCCTCGCAGAACGGATTGGACTGGCCGGCGCCGGTGAGGGGAGCGGTCAGCACGTCCCCGTCTGATGCGATGACGCGCACGTCGAGTCCGTCGACCGGTACGCGGTCGCCGGGTCGAACGGTGCGATGGGCGGCGCCGTCGCGGAGTGCCACATAACGCTCGAACGCGGCCCGGGGACGTTCGCCCTGGTCCACGGTGGTGCCGTGGTCGATNAAGTTGAGAACGGGCAGCCTGTCCGCCAGCTGTATCGCACCGCCCATGTGGTCGGTGTGGAAGTGGGTGACGATCAGGCGGTCAATCTGCGTGACGCCTGCCTGCTCGGCCACCGCGGCGATGCGGTCGGCGTCCCGCCCGTCGAAACCGGGCCACCCCGTGTCGACGAGCATCGACTCGCCCGAGGGCGCCACGAAGAGTGTAGCCTCACCGCCCTCGACGTCGACCACGTAGATGTTCAGGGTGTCGCTGTCACGCCCTTGCGCGGCCAAGACACCGGCGATGACAACGAGCCACAGCAGTACGACCGCGATCGACCGCATCAGCGCCTCCCAGGACGGAAGCCGTCATTCCGGTGGCCGGTGCGCAGCGCGCCGGCCACCCTCATTCTCCGATCGGGGTCGACTGGGCACCGTCCTGGATCGCCCAGAGGCGGTTGCGCGTCAGGATGTACATCACGCCGTCTCGTACGACCGGCGTACTGTAGACCGAGGCGCCCATGTTGATCTCGCCGAGCAGCTCCATTTCCTTGCCCGCGCGGAGCACCGCGACGTCGCCGTCCTCGTCCCCGAGGAAGACCTTGCCGTCGACTACGAAGGCCGAGCCCCAAACGGCGGCGAACGCGTCGTAGGTCCAGAACTCCTCACCGGTGTTCGGGTCGAGCGCGTGGAGGAAGCCGGACAGGCTCGAGATGTAAAGGACGCCGTCGGCGATGGCGGCCGTCGACATCGTGCGGTAGAAATCGTCGCCGTCGCGGCTCCACAGCTTGTGGGTGTCGGTGACGTCGCCGGCGCCGGTGGCGTCGATGGCGTAGAAGTGGCCAGGGGCCTCGCCGTGCTCCGGGTCCTGGCCGACGCCGATATAAACCTTGTTGTCGTAGACGACCGGCGTCGCCAGTATGTTGTTTCGGGTGCCACGGCCACCCAGAATCCACTCCGCGTCCTTCGGGTTGCAGTCGAACTGCCAGATGACCTCGCCGGTTGAGGCATCGAGACTATAGATGACGCCGTCGCCACCCGGGACGATGACCTGGGCGCGGCCGTTGATCTCGGCATGGGCCGCGTTGGTCCAGCTGCCGTGGAGGACCCCCTCGCCGACGTCGGTGTTCTCCCACAGAAGCTCACCAGTGTTCTTGTCGAGCGCGATGATGTGCGGGGAGAAGGGCGACGGGATGTTGACGTGGCCCTCATCCACGCCGTTGCTCGTCACGGTGAAGAGTACGTCGCCGACGATGACGGGAGAACCGGTCGCCAGGTTGTGGGGAAAGACGTCGAGCTCGCCGATCATGTCGTAGGACCAGAGAATGTCGCCATCGGTCGGGCCGGTTCCGGTCTCATCGGTGAACGGGCCATCGTTGCCGTTGGCGAGGCCGTTGGCATCCAGACAAACGACGTGCGCTTGGTTCGACACGTACCAGACCTTGTCGCCCTCGGCGAACGCGGTCGAGCAGACCCCCTGCAACGGCCAGTCGTTCACGCGGCCCGCCGACAGCTTGTCGTGCACCATTTGCCAGGCGAAGTCGCCACTGGCGGCGTCGAACGCCATCAGCACACCCTTGTCGCCCTCGTAGGCCGGGTTGCGGACACCCTCGTTGTTGGTGCCGACGTAGACCTTGCCGTTGGCCACCGTCGGGCCGCCGTAGGCCTGCGAGCCGACCGGCTGGGTCCAGAGAACGTTGGTGCCGCTCGACGGGTCCCAGGACTCGGGGACACCAGTCTCGCCGGACACCATGTTGCGCGACGGCGTGTTGCCGAACATCCCGATTTCCTGGGCTCCGGCGGTGCTCACGGACCCCGCCACGGCGAGGCAGGCCAGCAACAAATGTGTTACACGCTGTCGAGTCATTGATTCTCCACCACACTGACGTTGTCGAAGTAGATGTCGATTGGCGAGTAGCCGATGATACCCGGGCTGCCACTTCGGTTCGGCAGCGGGTCCTCGGCGGTAATGGTCCAGTCGGCCGGTTCCGTGTCGTCGCGCGGCCAGACCTTGCCGCGGACCACACCGCGGTCGCTTTCGATATCGACCCGGAGCTTCAGCCGGTACCAGGTGTCCGGTTCCCAGGGGAAGTCCACCTCTTCTTTGACCCGCAGCTCGGCCGCCCAGGACTGAACCTGAATCTTCTGGCGGTTGCCCTGCAGGTCCAACGTGTACCCGCTGTTGATCAAGCCGATGTCGGGGCGGCGGCGTCCCTGCTGGGTCGACAGCACGTCGACCTGCACCGTATAGCCGGACATGCTGGCAGGGCCCATGTAGATGGCGTGGCGATGAATGCCGGTGCGCGAGGCGCCCTTGCGGAACACCTGGTTGCCGCCCAGGTCCTCGACCGCCAGGCTGCCGCCGCCGCCGATCCAGTGGGGCGGGCGGCCGCTTTCGAAGTTCTCCGACCACGGCAGGGGGGCATACACCCGCACCTGCGCCGCCGCGCTCAGGCCACCTACGGTGGCCGTCACCGCGCCCGCCTGGTTCGCCGCGCGCGCGTCGGTTGCCAGCACGCCCTGGGCAGACACGCTGCCCCCGGCCAGACTGTCGAGCGACCAGGTGGCGTCCCGGAGGCCGAGGAACCGGCCGCCGGCGTCATAGGCTCGCACCTCGAATTCGACGGTGTCGCCCGCCGCTGCGATGACTTCGGCCGGGACGACCTGCAGCACGGCCGGCGTGCCGCTCGCTGCTCGCTCGCCGCCCCCGTCTGCGCTCGTTCCTCCCCCGGCTGTGAACGGGGCGCCCGGGTTCCCGATGCAGTAGATGCCGGACTCGGCGGTGACGTAGAGCCGTCCATAGCCGACGGCGAACGAGCCGTAAATCTCGGCGTGCCGGCCGTCCTCGACCTGCAACTCGTCGTGGTCGAGCTCGGTCGCGCCGTTCGGACCCGGCTGCAGGATAGTGACGTTGCCGTTGGTCTCGGTAACGAACAGCTTGCCGTCGGCCCAGACCGGAGACGCCTTACCCACGGTGCCGACGCTCTGGTCCCATTGCGCCGCGCCGGTCGTGGCATCGAGGGCGAAGAGGTTGGCCGAGTTGTCGATGACATACAGGCGGCCGTCGTGGACGAGCGGCGACGAGAACCCGATGGCCATCCCGTCGGCCCGCCAGCGCTCGTGGGTCGCGGTGACGTCGCCGGCGCCGGTGGCGTCTATCGCGACGACCCGACCCATCGTGCCGCCGTCGACGTTCTCCTCGCTATGGGCCGCGTAGACGGTGTTGCCGTCGAGCACCGGCGAGACGTTGATACCGCGTTTGCTGAGGTGGAACTCCCAGACCTTCTCGCCCGTGCGTGCCTTCAGCGCGTAAATGTGACCGTCGGCGTTGCCGTCAATCCACAGCCGCTGGCCGTTGACGACGCCGACCACACCGACCGACTGCGTGTTCATGTCGGCCACCGTTCCACCCGGGGTCGAGTGCCAGCGGACCTCGCCGGTCAGCTTGTCGAACCCGAAGTAGCGATGTCGGGGTGGACCACCCATGTTGCCCCAGCCGGCGCCGATGATGCTCAGTAGCAGCTGATCTTCGTCGACCAGCGGCGTCGACGTGCGTCCACCGTACCCCGAGGCGCGGCCCAGCTCTTCGGCCAGCCGCCAGCTCCAGACGGTGGAGCCGTCGCGATCGAACACGTTCAGGTGACCGTCGATGTTCATCGCATAGAGGTAGCCCGTGCCCGGGTCGCCGGTCACGCTGCCCCAGCCCACGCGGTTGAACGGGACGGTGGTGTTGAGAACGTTGAAGCTGTGTTGCCACAGCTTGTCGCCGGTCTCGGCGTTCCAGCAGGCGACCACCTCTTGCTCGTCCACGCCGCTACCGCTCCGCCCGTTGGAGCAGACTCGTCCATCGAACACAGCGGGCGTGGAGCGTCCAACCCAGGAGTCGGACCAGATGAGATTCTCGCCGTCCGGGGACCAGCTCGAGACAAGGCCGGTCTCGTCCGAGACTCCCGTCTGGCCGCGTCCCCGCCAGCTCGGCCAGTCCTGGGCCACGGCTGGAACCGCCAGCCCCAGCATGAGGGCGACGAGCAGCGCCGCGGCCGCTATCGCCGCACTCGAGCCGTGTGCAGCCGTGTTCATCCGGTCATTCCTCACTGACATGGCAGACTCCGATCGGCGTGCTGCCGCCGAACCAGGGAAACTGAAACAACCACTTATACTACACGCCCGGCCGCACCGTTTCAGCCCCCGAGCGCTCGTTCGAGGGTCCAGAAGAGCCCGACCGCGGCAATGGCGCTCGAGACCGGGATCCCAACGCGGGACCGGTACCAGACCCGGTGGCGGCACCACCCGACGGCGGCCAGCGCCAGGGCGATGACCAGCAGCTGCCCCAGCTCGATTCCCACATTGAAGCTCAGCAGGCCCAGCAGCCGCTCCTGCTGGGGCAGCCCGATCTCCTGGAGCACGCCGGCAAACCCGAGCCCGTGAAGCAGTCCGAACCCGAAGACGACCGCAGGCCGCCACGGATGAAGTCTGTCGGTCAGGACGTTTTCAACGGCGACGTAGACAATCGAGAGCGCGATCAACGGCTCGACCAGGGTGGCCGGCAACGACACGACGTCGAAGACCGCCAGCGACAGGGTTGCCGCGTGCGCCACGGTGAACGCCGTGACCTGCCAGACGAGCGGCCGCAGCCTGGTTCCGAGAAGGAAGAGCCCCAGGACGAACAGAATGTGATCGAGGCCGCGGGGGACGATGTGGACGAATCCGAGCTGCAGATACTGAAGGCCGATGGAGAGCGTCGTTGGCGGTTCGACCGCGCCGGCCAGCGGGAACGGGTCGCTGCGGGCGCCCGGCTCGAGCAACGCCCGGCTCGTCAGGTTCCGGGTCTCGTCTCGGATCGTGAGGTTGACCTCGGAGAAGGCCCGCGAGGCGAAGAACTCGAGCTCGGTCGCCTCGGCCGGCACCCGGCCATTCAGCCGCGCCGTCAGCCCGAGTAGGGTCGGTATCTCCGATTCGGTTGCGGCCGGGGTGCCCCGGTCGGGGAAGGAGACCTCGAACGGCGCCGGCTCGCCATCGAATCGGAAACGCACTCGGCGCTGAAACAGCTGGCGCAATCGATCGACCCGGTCATCGAGCTCATCAGGGGAGAGCGCCCGGAGCGCCGCCACCAGCCCGGCGTCGTCGGCATCCTGCGGCGCGCCCAGCGCCAGTGCGTCGAGGTCGACGATGAGATCGGCCTGGAATGTGCCGCCGGGACGCAAGACGATGGTCGCGTCGGTGAACGTGAGCGGGTGTGCGGTCGCGGCCCGTGTAGAAACAAGCAGGACTATCAGCAGCGCCATCGTCAGCCGAGCCGGTATGCCGACGGCCGTCGGCCGAGACGAGAGCATGCACCTATCCTACGACAGCCGTGCCGGGGTACCCTGCCGCGATGGCCGGGGACACTTACGCGCTCGTGCTGTTGTCGGCCGCGAAGTGGCTCACCGATCTGGGCATCGTCTGGCTGGTCGGCGTGTGCGCCTTCAGGGTGGTAGCGGACCGTGTTGGAGCGAGCGACGTTGGTCCAGGCGAGCTCGAACGACGGCTTACGCGCCACGCCGGTCTGGCGCTCGCCCTGCTGTTCGTCGCTGTCGCTGCCCGACTCTACGCGCAGACCTACTCCTCGTTCGGACTCGAAGAGCCGGTGACCGGAGACCTGCTCCGTCTGGTGGCGGAACAGACCCGTTGGGGTGGCCGGTGGATCTGGCAGAGCGCGGCGGTCGTCGTGGGAGCTCCCGCAGTTGCGATGGTCGCGGCGCGCATGCGGTGGGGCTGGCAGCTGCTCGGCGCGGCGGCAGTCGCCATAGTTGGCACCGCGCCGATGACCGGTCATGCGCTTGCCTATTCCGGCGGCGCCCTCATCCCCATGGCCTTGCAGATCGGCCACCTGCTTGCGGCCGGCGTCTGGCTCGGCACGTTATTCGTGATGCTGTCGGCCGGGTTGCGGTCCCTGCGACACGGCGCCGGCGACGGCGCGGCCGCGGTGTCACGGCTGGTCGACCGATTCTCTCCGGTGGCGTTGACCGCCGCCGCGACGCTCGCCGGCACCGGGGTGTGGACGGCATACCTCTATGTGGATGAGATCCCGCAGCTATGGGAGACGGTCTACGGGCGGGTGCTCCTGCTGAAGACAGGGTTGTTCGGGGTGACGGCGGGGCTGGGCGCCTACAACTGGAAGCGGGTGCGGCCTCTGCTTGGAGCGGCCGGTGGGGCGGATCAGCTGCGGCGCTCCGGCACCGCCGAGCTGCTGGTCGCACTGACGCTGCTGGCCGTCACAGCTTGGCTGGTGCACCTGCCGATGCCGGGGGAGTGAGGAGCGCTCTAAGGAGACAGGAGACAGGAGGCAGGAGGCAGGAGACAGTAGATAGCCGGAGGGCTTCGCCATCTTCAGCTTCTTTCCGGGCCAACGTCGGGGTGCCCGGAGTAGCGAATCAGACGCGAGCATCAGTGCGCAGTTCTCGACGGGGGCGCAGCCCCTCCCGTTTCCTCCTGCCTCCTGTCTCCTGTCTCCTTCGTCCTACGGCCGTCGAATCTTAACCCGATAGGGCCGTCCGCGACGCAGGAAGTTCACGACGGTGTCGGAGGATTCCTCGATCAGGCTGAGGCGAGCGGCTACCTTGACATTGCTGTCGACGTCGACGCCACCGACGCGATAGATGACATCACCCTCTTCGAGACCGGCCACTTGCGCGACGCCGCCGGTGACGACTTCGGTAACCAACCCTCCGGTCCGCAGCTGGAGGTTGTCGGCCTCCATCCGCGTGGTCAGGGCGTCGGTTGGTGCGGCATCGCACACCGTGGCGCCGATCTCGAGTGTCCGGGTCGCCGCGGCGTCGACACACGTATAGAGAGTCTCCGAATCCTGCGCTGTCGCCGCCATGGCGGTGCACACCACGACGGCAAGACTTCCGGCAACCGCGCGCAGGGTCTTCAACATCGCACCGCAGTATACGCCAGTCGGCTCTCCGATCCGGTAACCTGTTGGCCATGGCCACAACCCGCTCCGTCTCTGTCCGCGCTTCGGCGTGTGTCGCCATCGGACGGGTCTGTCGGATTGCCGCGGTGCTGGCCGTGAGCGCGGGACCGGCCGCCGCGGGACAGGGGGACACGTCGCTCGCGGATCGCTTCGGCCAGCTCGCGCTCGACTGCGTGCATCAGGAATATCCGAACAAGATCGCGCACGTGCTCAACGACGACGGGGACGCGCGGCCGCCACGCGAGCTGACACCGGCGTTCTTCGGCTGCTACGACTGGCACTCGTCCGTCCACGGTCACTGGTTGCTAGCCAGAGTCGCGCGACTCTTTCCCGAGTCACCGTCGGCCGGGCTCGCGCGGTCAGCACTGTCGCGGAGTTTGACGATGTCCAACATCGCCCAGGAGGTCCGCTACATGCGGGCGCCCGGGCGCTCGGGGTTCGAGCGCCCGTACGGCGTGGCGTGGCTGCTCCAGCTTGCGGCTGAGCTGCGTGAGTGGGACGACCCGGATGCCAGACGGTGGCGTGCGGCGCTGGTGCCGCTCGAGAACGCCGCCGCGCTGCAGATCAAGGAATGGCTGCCGAATCTGACCTACCCGATTCGGGTAGGGGAGCATTCGCAGACCGCATTCGCCTTCGGGTTGATACTCGACTGGGCCCACATTGCCGGCGACACCGAGATGCTGGAGCTGATCGACAGCCGGATCGGGGACTACTATTCAGGGGACCGGGCGTGTCCGTTGAGCTACGAGCCGTCCGGCCACGACTTCCTGTCCCCCTGCCTGGCCGAAGCGGACCTGATGCGGCGCGTCGTCGTGGCGGACCGGTTCGCTCTGTGGTTGCGCGAGCTGTTGCCAGATATTCCGGAGGATGGTGACCCGTCCAACTGGATCGAGCCGGCCGTCGTCATCGATGCGAGTGACGGCAAGCTGGCGCACCTCGATGGACTGAATCTCAGCCGCGCCTGGATGTTGGAGGGGATCGCTGGCGCGCTCGCGGCCGGCGACGCGCGCCGACCGGCCCTGCTCGCCGCCGCGGCCGAGCACCGCGCAGCCGGTCTCGCCGCGGTGACCGGTGAGCACTACGAGGGTGGCCACTGGCTCGGGACGTTCGCGACCTATCTCGTTACGGAGCGGGGGCTTCGATGAAGCCCTCACTCCGTGACCGGCTCCGGGTTGCGGGTTTCTGGCGCTCGAGTCACGAGGAACACGATCAGGTCATTCACGCACCCAACGGATGACGCGGGGAAGGCCGGTCTCTGGGTCGTCAGACTCTGACACCATGTCATACCATTGCAGCAGCGGCAGACCGATATAGTTACCGCTCGAAAACTGCTCGATCAGCCACTCGCTGTCGCCTTTGTAGCCATATGGATGGAATACCACTTCGGGTGGAATACCGGCATGTTCGCACGCAAGGAAGGTCCAGAGCAGGACCGCGATCTCTGCGCCATCATTGTCCATACTGAACACGTCGCCGGTGAGTCTCGGGCGTGCGGCGGCCGCCGTGACCGCCCAATGGCCGGCCTCATGCAGGAGATCGCCAGGATACGTGGCCCGTGGGGTTGGTGCATCCCGCCGCTTCAGGAGGAAACCATGCCAGAAGAAAAGTACAGGCACAAGGTAGTGAACGAGCTGAATAGCCTGATCAAGACCCACAGATGGAAGGGCAAGTTCGAGAAGGCCATCAAGAACGCGCAGTCCCATGGGGTCGAACGCATCAAGGACATCAGGAATCTGAATGACTACATGCGGTGGATTGACGACCTGCTCCACTGGGCGCCGAGACAGAAAGGCGACACACGACTGGTCTACCAGAAGATCGTCGAGTTCTACTTCTTCCTCGACCAGGATCCCGTCAAGAAGCTGCAAAATCCGATCACGCCGGGGAAGCGAGTCGGCGGCAAGTACAGACCGCCCAGGCTGACCCCCTGTCCCGATGGATCAAGAAGTTTGCCGTCGCCTGGGGCGACTACCTCGACACACCGGCCTCGGCCAAGGAGATCGAGTCCTTCAAGAACGACCCGCTCTTCGACTGGGACGCATACATGGCGTCGCCCAGCGGGTACTTCACCTTCAACCAGTTCTTCGCCCGCCACATGAAGCCGGGTATGCGACCCATCGCCGGGCTGTGTGACGACAGTGTCATCGTGTCACAGGCGGACTGTACGTTCGTGGACTGGTGGCAGATCAGCGAAAGGTCGGACATCTATGTCCAGCCCGACAAGCTGAACATCAAGGGCATCCAGTGGTCCATCGAAGAGCTGCTCGAAGGGAGCAGGTATGCGGACCGCTTCAAGGGGGGCGTCTTCTGTCACAGCTTTCTCGACTCGTTCGACTACCACCGGTGGCACACGCCCGTGCAGGGCAAAGTCCTCGAGACCAGGATCATTCAGGGCGTGACGTATCTGGACGTGAACGTGGTCACGACCAGGACGCTGGATGGAGAGCCAGAGACGATCCTCAATGCGCTCGACAACACCGGCTACCAGTTCATGCAGACCCGCGGTCTCATCGTCGTCGAGTCGCCGATCGGGCTGGTCGCCTGTCTCCCGATGGGCATGGCCCAGGTGTCGTCGGTGGTCATCACGGCCGAGGAGGGCCGGACCCTCCACAAGGGTGAAGAGCTCGGCTACTTCCAGTTCGGCGGCTCCGACTTCGTCCTGGTGTTCGAGCGTGACTGCAACGTGCAGCTCACTGCGCGTCCCAACGTGCACTACAACCAGGGCTCGGCCATCGGTTTCGCGTATCCGTATTCGAGGGGCAGAGCGTGAGAGCAGGTTGCCCTCGTCTGGGCCAGTCGTTTCTCGAGCAGCTCGACGTCGTGGGCTCGCTGCCGCTGAAGTGTCGTGCAGGTGGTTGTCCGTGAGCCCGGCTTGGGGCCGGCACCCTGCTGGGGTATGCTGCGGGCTTGCAAGGAGGAATGGACCGTGGCGAACAAGCCTGAAACCTTCGACGAAGCACCCGTGTACGACCCGCCGCCGGCGTTTACCGCCAGGGCCCGCGTCAAGTCGCTCGACGAGTATCGCACGCTGTACGACAGTTCCGTTAGCGATCCCGAGGGCTTCTGGGCTAAGGAGGCCGAAGAGCGGATCACGTGGTTCGAGAAGTGGCACACCGTTCGGCAGTACGACTATCACAAGGCCGAGATCGCGTGGTATCTCGGCGGGAAGCTCAACGCCTGCTACAACTGCGTCGACCGGCACGTCGAGGCGGGACGCGGCGGCAATACCGCGCTGATCTGGGAAGGCAACGACCCGGCCGAGAGCAAGACCTACACCTACACGGAGCTCCATGTCGAGGTCCAGCGTGCCGCGAACGCCCTCAAGAACCTGGGGATTGTCAAGGGCGACCGCGTCTGCATCTACATGCAGATGATCCCGGAGTTGGTGGTCGCGATGCTGGCCTGTGCCCGGATCGGCGCGATTCACTCGATCGTGTTCGGCGCCTTCACGGCGGACAGTCTGGTGACCCGGATCAACGACTCGCAGTGCAAGGCGATCATCACGCAGAACACCGGTGTGCGTGGCGCGAAGCAGAACATCGCGATGAAGGCGAACGCCGACAAGGCGGTCGAGCAGACGCCGAGCATCGAGAAGATCCTGGTCGTCAAGCGCACCGACGCGCCGGTCGAGATGGCCGCGGGTCGCGACGTCTGGTGGCATGAGGCGCTCTCGGCGGCGGACGCGACCTGCGCGCCCGAGCCGATGGATGCGGAAGACCCGCTCTTCATCCTCTACACGTCGGGATCGACCGGCACACCCAAGGGGGTGCTTCACACGACCGGTGGGTACATGACCTACGTCGCGACCACCTTCAACTATGTCTTCGACTACCAGCCGGGAGACATCTACTGGTGCACCGCCGATATCGGGTGGGTCACCGGCCACAGCTACATCACCTACGGCCCGCTCGCCAACGGCGCCGTCACGATGATGTACGAAGGTGTGCCGAACTATCCCGATTGGGGCCGGTTCTGGCAGATCTGCGAGAAGCACAAGGTCAACATCATCTACACGGCGCCGACCGCGCTCCGCGCACTGATGAAGGAGGGCGATGACTATCCGGCGCAGCACGACCTGAGCAGCCTGCGTCTGCTCGGCACCGTCGGTGAGCCGATCAAATCGCCCGAGTGGACCTGGTATCACACGGTCATCGGGAAAGGGCGATGCCCGATCGTCGACACATGGTGGCAGACCGAAACCGGCGGCATCCTCATCTCGCCGCTGCCAGGCGCGACGCCGACGAAGCCCGGTTCTGCGACCTTCCCGCTCTTTGGCATCAAGCCCGCGTTGGTCGATGATGAGGGCAACCTGCTCGAGGGGAACGGCGTTCGCGGGAACCTCTGCATCCTCGAGCCGTGGCCTGGCCAGATGCGCGGCATCTACGGCGACCAGCAGCGCTTCTTCGACACCTATTTCGCGCGATTCCCAGGGAAGTACTTTCCGGGCGACGGCTGCTTGCGCGACAAGGACGGCTACTACTGGATCACGGGGCGTGTCGACGATGTCATCATCGTCTCGGGGCACAACCTGGGTACCGCAGAAATCGAGGGTGCCATCGGCAGGCACCCGGCCGTCGCGGAGGCAGCCGTTGTCGGCTACCCGCACGAGATCAAGGGCAACGCGATCTATGCGTTCGTCACCCTCAAGACCGGCGAGACGGCTACAGAAGAGATGAAGGGCGAGATCGTCAAAGCTGTCAGGAGCGACATCGGTCCGCATGCCACGCCCGAGAAGATCCAGTTCACCGACGGTGTGCCAAAGACACGGTCCGGCAAGATCATGCGCCGGATCCTTCGCAAGATCGCCGAGGGCGACGTCCACGATCTGGGCGACATCTCGACGCTGGCCGATCCGGGCGTCGTCGACTCGCTGGTGAGCGGGCGGGTGTGAGCGCGCGGGTTCCGGCTCGCGCGAGGCATCACGGCGAAAGCCGGGCTGGGAGGAAGGGGTGCTGGTGATCACCTCGCGACAGTGGTATCGCATCGGACGCCCATGGGACATGCCGTTGCCGGTTGGGCTTCGCACAGCCTATCCGCTGACCGAGATGAGGGAGGGGGAGGTGCTGCGGAAAGAAGTCGAGTACGAGCTGCCCGCGCTGTCGAATGTGCCGTGACCGGCCATTCAGGCTTGGTTGATCAGGGTATCCAGTTCCTCTCCCACCGCTTCGGCGGCCTCGTCCCAGTAGTGCATGTGGGCGCCCGCTCCCAGGCAGCGCTCCCGGCGCATGCGGTCAGGGTCCTCCCGGACGCCGGCTTCAAACGGCACCCCGCCCGTTCGATCCGGCCACAGGGCCCGACCAACGTAGTCGCCGGTGTAGTAGGCGTTGACCCACTTGCGCACCCCGAGCCTCGAGGGCTTCGGGAACGCGTCGCACGGGATAGCGTGATCGGCGGCTGGTTCTTTGTCGCTCGGTGAGGCTTCTTTCACCTCACCTGCCCACTCGACGGGCTCTCCGTGCACCCACCAGAAGAGGTGAGGAAATGTCCGCGAGTAGAGCTGCCTGAGTGGACTCCCCATCGTGAAGAAATACAGGTCCGGTTGTGGCGGCGTCGACTCGCTGGCCCGGGGAAGGTGTGGATTGCCCTCTCGGCACAGAAAGGCAAGAGTATCGGCGGTCAACACGGTGCCTTGACTGTGTGCGACAAAGACGATCGCTCGGTATCCGCGGCCGTCGTCGTCCCGCCAGAGACTCAGATGCCGCAAGAGCGAGGCGAACCGCTCGGCTATGAGCGCCTTGGGAGTCTCCTCCCGGGGGAACTGCCACAAGTAGCTGTCCGTGTCCAGGGCCACATCGATGAACGGCCTGAGGGGCTCGATCACTCTTGCGAGCCGTGTGTTGAGTGCCCACAGGCCCACGGCTGAAGCGGCGAGCGCCCCTGCCGTGCCAGCTAGCAGGGTTCGCGAAGCACTGGGGAGTGATGCAAGGCCAGGAACGGGCACTCGAAAGGCGACAAGGAGGCTTATCGTCGGCATCACGATGAACCCCACGACGAAGAGGAGCATGAAGGTCAGACCGATCGCCGGATAGGCCCGCGACACCCAGGAGCCAAGGCGCTGCGAGCGGTTCGAGCTCTTCGCGACCCCGTCCTGCTGAGAGAGATTCTCACTCGCGACCGAGGGGCCCAGGGTCCACACGACGACGATGGCCAGGATTGCCAGGGTGCCGATCACGACCACGAAGCCACTGCCCGCCGCTTTATAAAGGAGTTCCTCTACAAACTCGGGCCGGGGGAGATCCTCGTCGATGCGCCACACCCGGTTCAGAAAGGCAGTATGGGGTTTCGCGCTCAGAAGCGGACTGATCGCTACATGGGCTGCAAAACCGAGCAGGAGCGTCGTGATCCACAGACCAGGCATAGCGATGCCCAGGGTTGCGAGTGAGGTCCAGGCTGCCCGGTGCGCCAGCGATCGCGACTTCTTCCTCCAGTGCTTCACAAGCGAAGAGCCGGCCAGTCCAGCCAAGATTAATCCCGCCAAGTAGAGAGCGAATGCCAGGAGCCCCGTGACGATGAGTTGCCCCTCGAACAACCAGAGGATGTTCCTTTCGATCTCGTCCCAGGTTCTGGCTCCCATGAACAGGAAGATCAGGACCGGCAAGAAGAGGAGGAGCGCGTAAAGTATCCTGCCGACCTACTGCACACCAGGTTGCTGCTTGTCGTACTTCCCAAGCATGTAGTGAAAGGGAAGAGCCGCCACGAGAACCCACCCGATAGCGACCAACTGTGATTCCGTGACCCAGTCGGACCGGAGAAGCAGCCACAGGAGCCCGGACGGAAGTGCGAGAGCCAGCAGGGGGAGGAGGACCCAGCGCAACGCACCGAATCGCATCTGACGGGTCCGATACATCGCGCGGCCACAGAGCAGCAGAGCGGCTACCGCGGGCACCCCGATCGCCACAACCCTGAGCCAGGTGGCTGGCAATGCCTCCGCGAGGAGCGTCAACAACGTGAGCGGCATCAAGACCATGACGATCGGCAAGATGAGAAAGACACGCACCGCCCTGGCGTGGACCTTCGCATAGCACTGCCAGCGCCCGCATCCCGGATGTTCAAGAAGGGCGTGGTCGATCGCCAGCCAGCCGAGATTGGGGATATGGAGGATGAGCTGGTAGAAGGCCGCGAGGGTTCCCAGCAGGCCTTCCCGAATTCGGCTCAAGTCGGCCCAGTGGAGCTCGAAGAGATGAACCGGCGGACCGTTCTTACGTCGGCCTTCGAGCTTGACCGTCTCATAGGGGTTCCCCGATCCGGTATAGCCCGCAAGCTGTGAGCACATGAACTCGTGCGCCGGGTCCTCTTGGTCTTCCTGGCCCTCCTGGAGTGGTTCCCGACTTTGCTGCTGCAGGTCACGTAGTCCGACCCCAAGTGCTCCGAATTCGGTCTGGGGTCTCTTCGCCTCAACCGGGTGGGTCGCGATTCGAAGACGGACTTCCTTGAACTCTGCGTAGACCTGGCGCCCACTGGCTCGAACACGCAGCAGCAAGTCGGCGATCTTCCGAACCGATTCGCCAGCTTGCTGGTCACCAAGCCCGTGAACCGCCACAACGGCGACGGGGCCGTCGCCGTCGTTCGAATTCGTCGCCATGATGCAGGCCGAGAGCGGCAGAGGGCAGCACCCGAGTCGGATAGTGGATCCTACGTTAACTGGGGTGGTCTAATGTTTTCTCATAGGTTAGTTCTTAAGCAGATACGCGCCTGAAACGCTGAGACGAAGGGGGCGTAGCCCCGTAGCGAGGCGTCCCTTTGTCCGATCCCGATTGGG